>NZ_JAGIYX010000018.1:0-192088 GCF_017813315.1 Kitasatospora sp. RG8 | reverse complement strand
TGCGGGAACCGACCCTGCTCGTCCACCTCCGCCGCGAACGGAGCGATCTTCGCCTCGGCCAGCGAACGCACCGCCTCACGGAGCATCTCGTGCTCCTCGGAGATCCGGAAGAGATCGAAGTCCTGGCTCATGATCGGCACTCCTGTTTCACGACGGTACTCAGTACCCTTCATTATGCATGCGCGCAGCAAAAAGGGAACTCAGTGCCTTCACAGGGCGGCACTGAGTTCCCTATCCTTTTTCTCAGTCCGGAAGCCAGGTCCGAGAGCAGGGAGATGACACCGTGGTCCACTCAGCCATCGACGCCGAAGCCGGGAGCGCCCCGCTCTACTTCCAGCGCTGTACGTGGTGCAACAACCCGACCTTCCAGCGGCTGCTCTGCCCCACCTGCGGCTCCACCGACCTGCGGCTGGAGCGCAGCGAGGGCACCGGCGTGGTGCGCCGCTGCGCCGTCGAGCAGGCGCGGACGCCGCTCGCCCGGCAGAAGTCGCTGATCAGGATGGCCGAGGGCTTCGACGTCTGGTGCATCGTCAACGGCCTGCGCAGCACCGTCCCGGTGGGCACCAAGGTCCGGCTCACGCCGTCGGCCGACTCCGACCAGCCGGAGCTGACGCTGCTCCCCCAGGAGGAGGTCGAGCGGGTCCTGCCGGCCGAGCCGCGCCCGCTGCCGCCGAACCAGGGCGGCTTCACCCAGCACCTGGCGGCCTTCGCGGAGTAGCGGCGGCCGCACGCCGAACGCCGGAGGGCGTGGCACCGGGTACCCGGTGCCACGCCCTCCGGCGTGTGTGGTCCGCTGTCCGCCGGATCAGCCCTTGCGGGCCTTCACCTCGCCGGTGAGCTGCGGCAGCACCTCGAAGAGGTCGCCCACGACGCCGTAGTCGGCCAGCTCGAAGATCGGGGCCTCCGGGTCCTTGTTGACGGCCACGATGGTCTTCGAGGTCTGCATGCCGGCCCGGTGCTGGATGGCGCCGGAGATGCCGTTGGCCACGTACAGCTGGGGCGAGACCTGCTTGCCGGTCTGGCCGACCTGGTTGCTGTGCGGGTACCAGCCGGCGTCGACGGCGGCGCGCGAGGCACCGACGGCCGCGCCGAGCGCGTCCGCGAGCTCCTCGACCACGCCGAAGCCGGACGCCTCGCCGACACCGCGGCCGCCGGAGACCACGATGGCGGCCTCGGTCAGCTCGGGGCGGCCGGTGGAGACGCGCGGGGTGCGCGAGACGACCTTGGCGGCGTTGCCGGTGAACGCGACGGTGACGTTCTCGACCGCGCCGGCGGCCGGGGCGGCCTCCGGGGCGACGGCGTTCGGCTTGACGGTGATGACCGGGGCGCCGTGCGACACCTTGGACTTCACCTGGAAGGACGCGGCGAACACCGACTGGGTGGCGACCGGGCCGTCCGCGCCGGCCTCCAGGTCGACGGCGTCGGTGATGATGCCGGAGCCGATCCGCAGCGCGACGCGGGCGGCGACCTCCTTGCCCTCGCCGGAGGAGGTGACCAGGACGGCACCGGCCCCGGCGGCCGTGGCGATCTGCGCCAGCGCGTCCACCTTGGGGACGACCAGCTGGTCGGCGAACTCGGCGCCGTCGGCGACGTACACCTTCGCCGCGCCGAACTCGCCGGCCTTGGCGGCGATGTCGGCGGCGGCCGCACCGGCACCGAGGACGACGGCCGACGGCTCGCCGATCCGGCGGGCCAGGGTCAGCAGTTCCAGGGCCGGCTTGCGGACCACACCGTCGGCGTGGTCCACCAGGACGAGAATCTCAGCCATTGCTCAATGTCTCCGTGTTTCGCTGGATCAGGGTCAGGGGTGGGCCGGCTCAGATGAACTTCTGGTCGGCGAGGAAGGCGGCGAGCTGCCTGCCGCCCTCGCCCTCGTCCTTGACGACCGTGCCCGCGGTCCGCGCCGGACGCGCCGCCACCGACTCGACCGCCGTCCACGACCCGCCCAGACCGACCTCGTCGGCCTCGATGCCCAGGTCGTCCAGGTCCAGCGACTCGACCGGCTTCTTCTTCGCCGCCATGATCCCCTTGAACGAGGGGTAGCGGGCCTCGCCCGACTGGTCGGTCACCGACACCACCGCCGGCAGCGGGGCCTCCACCAGCTCCGTCGCCGCGTCACCGTCCCGGCGGCCCTTCACCACGCCGCCCTCGACCGACACCTCGGACAGCAGCGTCACCTGCGGTACGCCCAGGCGCTCCGCCAGCAGCGCCGGCAGCACACCCATCGTGCCGTCCGTCGACGCCATGCCACCGATCACCAGGTCGAACCCGGTCTTCTCCAGCGCCTTCGCCAGCACCGCCGACGTCCCGATCACGTCCGAGCCGTGGATGTCGTCGTCGTTCACGTGCACGGCCTTGTCCGCACCCATCGACAGCGCCTTGCGCAGCGCGTCCTTCGCGTCGTCCGGCCCGACCGTCAGCACCGTGACCTCGGCGTCGCCGTTCGCCTCCGCGATCCGCAGCGCCTGCTCCACGCCGTACTCGTCCAGCTCCGACAGAAGGCCGTCCACGCCCTCCCGGTCGGTGGTGTGGTCGTCCGCGAAACGACGGTCACCCGTCGCGTCCGGCACGTACTTCACACAGACAACGATCCTCAAGCTCATGAGCGGTTCTCCTGTTACGGGTGCACTGGTCCATGGCCTCAGGTCATGCCGAGGGTACTGAGTGCCAAGAGCGGTCCGGGTGTGGCCTGCGGGCGACAAGCGCCACCTGGACCGGCATGCCGTGTCGGCTCTCTTCGACTGGCGTCAGAGGCTCTCCGGAGAGAGTACGGCACTCAGTACCCCGCGTAAAGGAACTCAGTACCCTTCGGCTGCTCACGGCCCCTCGCCGCCCAGGACGACGGCGGCCTCGCCGGTGTAGAGGCGGAAGGTCATCGACTCCTGGAGGTACAGGGAGACCGACTCGGCGTCGTGGGAGAGGTAGCCGACGGAGACGTCCTGGCCGAGGACGAGCTCGAAGTCGCCGCCGCGCGCGGAGAGCAGGTAGGCACCCCGGATGGCCGGGGCCCAGATGATCTCGCCGTCGAGGAGGCGGCCGATGTGGGCGGCGACGGGGTAGCCGTGGTCGCTGGTCTCGCTGACGGCGGTGAAGGGGTCGGCGCCGAGCAGGAGCGAGTAGGGGCCGCCGACGCCGGCCAGGCGCAGGGCGGTGAGGGCCTGGCTCACGGTGGTGGGGTAGTCGCGGACGTCGGCGGGGAGCGGGATGGGCGGGTTGGTGGTGCCGGCCCGGATGCCCTCGATGGCGGCGGCCTGGTAGCCCTCGAAGATCGCGCGGTCCTCGGCCAGGGCGAGGGTCCGGGCGGCGTCCTTGACCGGCTGCCAGTCGGAGTCGCGGGAGCCGCGTTCGACGTCGTCCACGGCGGCGCGGGCGACGGTGAAGGGGACGCGCAGCTCGACCAGCGGCCGGGCCTCGCGGGCGTGCGCGAGGACGCCGTCGGCGGGCGGGGCGATGCCGGTCAGGTGGCCGGTGCCGACGGCGGCGAGGGTGGGGCCCTCGGGGCCGTGCAGGTCGACCACGCGGCGGCCGGCGATGTGGAGCTTGAAGGTCTGCCGGGCCTCCTCCTCGATCTCCGCCCAGGCGGCGGCGGAGACGGGGGCCAGGTCGCGGTGCAGGTTGCTCATCGGACGGGGGTCCTCTTCAGACTGCCGATGGCGAGCGAGCCATCGGGCGCGGGGACGGAGACGGTGGTGGCGGCGTGCGCGGCGGTTCCCGTGACGGCCTCCGCGGCGGCCTGCCCGGCGGTTCCCCCGGCGGCTCCCCCGGCGGACGGGGAGGGCGCGGGCGGCGGGTCGTCGAGAAGGGCGGCGGCCGGGACGAAGTAGAGCGACCCGGTGACGGCCGTGGAGAAGTCGAGCAGCCGGTCGTGGGTGCCCGGCGGCCGGCCGACGAACATGTTGCGCAGCATCTCCTCGGTCACCTCGGGGGTGCGCGCGTACCCGATGAAGTAGGTGCCGGACTCCCCCTGCCCCTCGAAGGACCCGAACGGCATGTTGAAGCGCATGATCTGCCGCTCCCTCCCGTCCGGACCGGTGACCCCGGTGAGGGCGACGTGCGAGTCCGGGGGCTTGACCGCGTCGTCCAGCTCGACGTCCCCGAGCTTGGTGCGGCCGACGGCCCGCTCCTGCTGCTCGACGGACAGGGCGTTCCAGGCGGCGAGGTCGTGCAGGTACTTCTGGACGATGACGTAGCTGCCGCCGGCGAACCCAGGGTCCTCGGCGCCGACGGTGACGGCTTCGGCGGCGGCCCGGCCCTCGGGGTTCTCGGTGCCGTCGACGAAGCCGAGCAGGTCACGGTCGTCGAAGTAGCGGAAGCCGTGGGCGGCGTCGACCACGGTGGCGGCACCGGCGAGGCGCCGGGTGAGCCGGCCGGCCAGTTCGAAGCAGAGGTCCATCCGGGCGGCCCTCAGGTGGAGCAGCAGGTCGCCGGGAGTGGCCGGGGCGCGGTGGCGGGCCCCGGCCACCTCGCGGAAGGGGTGGAGTCCGGCGGGGCGGGGGCCGGCGAAGAGTCGGTCCCAGGCATCGGACCCGATGCCGGTGACGCAGGTCAGCCCGCCCTCCGGGGCGCGGAAGCCGACCGCCCGCCGCAGTCCGGCGAGGTCGGGCAGCAGGTCGCGGACGACCTGTTCGCCGCCGGGGTCGATGGTGAGGACGAGGAAGATCGCGGCGCTGGTCAGCGGGGTGAGCACGGCCTGCGACTGGAGTGCGGGCCCGGACGGCACGGCGGACTCCATCTCAGGGCTCCCGGGAGGGCGGGACCGGGTGGATCGCAGCAAATCTGATCATGCGCACGATTACACCGCAGAGCGGACATTCGGGCACGGCCGACACACGTCCGACGGCCCCGGCGGGCGACCCCGGCCCCGGGCGGGCGACCCCGGCGGGCGGCCTTGGCCCGGCCGCCGTCAGGCCCGGCACCGGCATGCCGAATGGGGCGGGCCCGCGGGCCCGCCCCATTCGCGCCGCTCGCCGCACCGCCGTCAGACCCGCAGGGCCGCCAGCTGCTGGGCGAACGGCACCACGGCCTCCGGCTGCTCCGCGCCCGCCGGGCCGCGGCCGGCCAGCAGGGCCGCCAGCTCCCCCGCCGCGCGGTCGATCCGGCCCGGGAGGCCGCCGGTGTGTCCGTCCCCCGTCGTACCCCAGTCGTCGGTGGCCGCGTACACCGCGGTGGGGACGACCACCGACCGCAGGTAGGCGAAGAGCGGCCGGACGGCGTGCTCCAGGGCCAGCGAGTGCCGCGGGGTGCCGCCGGTGGCGGCGATCAGCACCGGCTTGCCGGCCAGCGCGTCGTGGTCGATCACGTCGAAGAACGACTTGAACAGGCCGCTGTACGACGCGGTGAAGATCGGCGTCACGGCGATCAGGCCGTCCGCGTGCGTCACTGCCTCGATCGCCCCGCGCAGCGCCGCACCGGGGAACCCGGTCACGAAGTTGTGCGCGATGTCGGTGGCGAGGTCACGCAGTTCGACCACCGTGACCTCCACCGACCCGCCGGCCAGGCCGAGCCGACGGACCGTCGAGTCCGCCAGCCGGTCGGCCAGCAGGCGCGTCGAGGACGGCTTGCTCAGCCCGGCGCTGACCACCACCAGCCTGTACGTGCTCACTTGGCCACCTCCGTCGTCTCCTCCTGCTGCACTGCGGTGAGTTCGGCCGCGACCCGGGCGGCGTGCGTCGGCCCGTCCGGGACCTCGGCGGGCCGGCCCTTGGCGAACTCCTCGCGCAGCACCGGCACGACCTCCTCGCCGAGCAGGTCCAGCTGCTCCAGCACGGTCTTCAGCGGCAGACCGGCGTGGTCCATCAGGAACAGCTGGCGCTGGTAGTCGCCGAAGGACTCGCGGAAGGTCAGCGTCTTCTCGATGACCTCCTGCGGGCTGCCCACGGTGAGCGGGGTCTGCTCGGTGAACTCCTCCAGCGAGGGCCCGTGCCCGTACACCGGCGCGTTGTCGAAGTACGGGCGGAACTCGCGCACCGCGTCCTGCGAGTTCCTCCGCATGAACACCTGCCCGCCGAGGCCGACGTACGCCTGCTCGGGCGTGCCGTGCCCGTAGTGGGCGTAGCGCTCGCGGTAGAGCTCGATCAGCTTCTGGAAGTGCTCCTTGGGCCAGAAGATGTTGTTCGCGAAGAAGCCGTCCCCGTAGTAGGCGGCCTGCTCGGCGATCTCCGGGCTGCGGATCGAGCCGTGCCAGACGAACGGCGGGACGCCGTCCAGCGGGCGCGGGGTGGAGGTGAAGGACTGCAGCGGGGTGCGGAAGCGCCCGGACCAGTCCACCACGTCCTCGCGCCACAGCTGGTGCAGCAGCGCGTAGTTCTCGATCGCGAGCGGGATACCCTGGCGGATGTCCTTGCCGAACCACGGGTAGACCGGGCCGGTGTTGCCGCGGCCCATCATGACGTCCACCCGGCCCTCGGCGAGGTGCTGGAGCATCGCGAAGTCCTCGGCGATCTTCACCGGGTCGTTGGTGGTGATCAGCGTGGTCGAGGTCGAGAGGATGATGCGCTCGGTCTGCGCGGCTATGTAGCCGAGCATGGTCGTCGGCGAGGACGGCACGAACGGCGGGTTGTGGTGCTCGCCGGTCGCGAAGACGTCCAGGCCGACCTCCTCGGCCTTGCGGGCGATGGCCACCATCGCCTTGATCCGCTCGTGCTCGCTCGGGGTGCGGCCGGTCGTGGGGTCGGGGGTGACGTCGCCGACGGTGAAGATTCCGAACTGCATGCTGCTCACCACACTCCAGGTGAATCCCGGCTTCAGGATCCGATCGTCAAAGTTTCAACCACCTTAGCATCGGCCCGTCCGGCGTTATTCCCCACCAGCGCCCGACCCCTTGCCCGTCACTGCACCGCCGGCCCGCGCGCGACCACGACGCGCGCGACAATGAAAGGACTAAGGACGGCCGGCCCGGAACCCCCGAAGGACGGCGAGCCGATGGCGGCCTACATCTCGGTGAGCGCACTGAGCCACGAGGGCCTGGTGCGGGAGCACAACGAGGACAGCCTGACGGTCGGTCCCTGGACCCTCTGTGCGACCGTGACCACCAACCCGCAGACCCTGCTCTTCCCGCTCGGCCCGCCCTGCGTGGTCGCGGTGGCGGACGGCCTCGGCGGGCACCCCGGCGGCGAGATCGCGAGTGCGCTCGTCGCCCGGGAGCTCGCGGCGGCCGGGCCCGCGCTGGAGGACGAGGAGTCCGTCCGGGAGACGCTCCAGACCTGCAACCGGGCCGTGTTCGCGGCGGCGGCCGGCGACCCCGGGCTGGCCGCCATGGGGACCACGGTGGCCGGCGTGGTACTGCTGCCCGAGCAGGCGGTCACCTTCAACGTGGGCGACAGCCGGGTCTACCGGATCGACGGCGACGACCTGCGCCGGGTCAGCGTGGACGACAGTCCGCCGCTGCCCCCGGGACGGCGCACCACCTCCCTGGTCACCCAGACCCTCGGCGGCTCGCTCGGGCTGACCTTCGTCGAGCCGCACGTGAGGACCGCCCCGCTGGCGGCCGGCGACCGCTTCCTGGTGTGCAGCGACGGGCTCACCGACCCGGTGCCCGAGGAGGAGCTGTCCGGGCTGCTGGCGGGCACCGACGAGGACGACGAACGAGCCGACGGGCGGGCCGCGTTCGAGCTCTGGAAGGCCGCGATCGAGGCGGGCGGGCCGGACAACATCACGCTGGCGCTGGTACGGGTCGGCGGTTAGCCGCCAGGCGGGTGCGGGAGGGACACGCGGGGCCGCGCCGCCGGGCGACCGCAGGCCGGGGGGATCGGATGTCGACCGGCGGATCATCGGCCTGATGACCCGTCAACACCGCAGGATGTCAACGCACCTGAGCCATTCCGCCGGACCGGCGCCCGCCGCGGGGTGGCGGCGCGCAGACGGAGCGGGGCTGTCGGTCGTACGACCGACAGCCCCGCTCAACTCCCGTGGCCCCGCCGGGAACAGGCGGCTCGCGCCGTCGGCCCGGGGGCCCGGCAGGTCACTTGCGCAACAGCAGGATGACGCCGGCGGTCACCAGGCCGACCACGACGGCGGCGGCGCCGTAGGCCAGGCGGTGGGCGCGCAGCACCGGCAGGAAGCGGTCGACGGCGTAGCGGCCGGGCCCGGTCAGGGCGAGCGCGGCGGCGCCCGCGGTGAGCAGCAGTTCGTACTCGCTGCCCTTCGGGGCGAAGAATCCGCCGCCCCAGGTGACGGCGAGCGCGTTGACCATGGTGCCGAGGATCGCGGCGGCGGCCAGCGGGGTCAGCAGGCCGACGGCCAGGGCGAGGCCGCCGAAGGTCTCCGTCAGGCCCGCGACCACAGCCATCGCGTTGCCGGCCGGGTAGCCGCTCATGGTGAAGAACTGGCCGGTGCCGTCGATGCCGCCGCCGCCGAACCAGCCGAACAGCTTCTGGCTACCGTGCGCGGCCATGGTCAGACCGAGGGCGAGGCGCAGCAGGAGCAGGCCGGCGTCGTAGGCGTGCGGGGAGGTCGTCGCGGAGTCGGGGGTCGCCCGCTCCGGGAGGACGGTGGTGGTGGGGGCGGTCGTGCTCGGGCTGGTGCTCGGCATGCGCGTCTCCATCAGTCGGGGTCGTTCTGGGCAAGGAAGGACAGGGCGGCCGGGAGGTGGTGCCGTCGTTCACACCGTCGTTCAAATTCGAACCAGCCGCTCCACGACCGTACCCGGAAGTTCGAATTTGAACAACACGCCGCGGGCGCGGTCGCGACACGTCGACGGCCAGGCGCCGTAGGGGCGGCGGGTCGCGGGTGGACGGGCGGCGGACGGACGGGCGGCGAGTCGCGGGTGGATGGGCACGGGGGCAGGGTGGAGGTATGGCTCATCGCAGGGAACACCGGCGCTCCGCGCAGCCCGGCACGCCGTACGCCGAGGCGCTGGCCGCGTTCGGCGACCGCGTCCGGCTGGTCACCCCCGACCAGTGGGACTCTCCGACGCCGTGCGCCGACTGGTCGGTCCGCGAGGTGGTCAACCACCTCACCGGGGAGCAGCTCTGGGTGCCCGAGTTGCTCATGGGCTCGACGGTCTCCGAGGTCGGCACCCGCTTCGACGGCGACGTGCTCGGCTCCGACCCGGCCGCCGCCTGGACCGCCGCGGCCGATGCCGCCCGTGCGGCGTTCGAGGTACCCGGAGCCACCGAGCTGACCGTCCACCTCTCCTTCGGCGACGTCACCGGCCAGTACTACCTGGACCAGCTCACCGCCGACGCCGTCGTGCACACGTGGGACCTCGCCGAGGGGATCCGCCGCCGCACCCGGCTGCCGGCCGGGCTGGTCGAGTTCGCGCTGGGCGAGTACACCGGCTACGGGGACCTCTCCGGCAGCGGGCTCTTCGACCCGCCGCTGCCGGTGCCGGACGACGCGAGCCCGCAGACCCGGCTGCTCGCCCTCACCGGGCGCCGCGACCGGCCCTGACCCGGCCCTGCCCTGCCCTGACCGCGAATGGCCCTGACCGCGACCGCCCGGCCGCGCCCGGCGGGCGCCGGCGCGGCCGCGCCCACGGGATCCGTCCGGACGACGACGGCCCTGGCAGGAGCCGCCGCGGCGCGACCCGACGTGGTTCCGGCAGCCGCGGCGCGAGCGGGCCTGATGTGAGCGGGCGTGGCGCGTGCGGAGGCGATGAAAGCCGTTCTGGCCTGCGGTGATGGACGCCCGGTCGCCGGAATGCACCGGCGGCGCCGGATACTGGAGGTGTCGGGGGGCCACCGGACGAGAGGCGGGCACGCCATGAGCCGCAGGCCGGACATCCTCGGCGAGTTCACCGCCGACCACCGGGCGGTGACGGAGCTGCTCGCCCGGATCGACGACGCGCCGGAGGGCGCGCCCGCGCGCGGGGAGCTGCTCGGGCAGCTCACCGACCTGCTGTTCAGCCACTGCGCCGCCGAGGAGGAACACCTCTTCCCGGTCGTCCAGCACGACGTGCCGGACGGCGGGTCCCTGGTGTTCACGAGCATCGCCGACCACCTGGCGATCGGACAGTACCTCTCCGACCTGCAGGGGGTCGGGCCGGGCGATCCCGGGTTCGGGACGCTCTACCAGGGGCTGGCCGAGCTCGTCCGGCGGCATCTGGCCACGGAGGAGGAGCAGGTCTTCCCCGCCGCGCGCAAGGCCCTGCCCGCCGGTGCCCGCGCCGCGCTGGGCGAGCGGCTGCGGGCCGACCGGGAGGCGGTCGCCGAGGCCGGGCCGTAGCCGTCCGCCGTAGCCGCAGCGGTTCGCCGGCGCCCTAGCCGTTCGCCGGCTCAGCCCTTCGGACTGATCACCGCGAAACGACCGCCCTCGGGGTCCTGGAGGCGGGCCACCCGCCCGTACGGGGAGTCGAAGGCCGGGCCGATCGCGGACCCGCCCAGCTCCTGGGCCCGGGCCAGCGCCACGTCGGTGTCCGGCACCGAGAACGACACCTCCCAGTGCGGTGGCATGCCCGCCGGACCGCCGGACTGCTCCTTGGCGAGCGCGGCGACACTGTGCCCCTCCGCCCGCAGCACCACCCGGTCGTGCTCCCAGCGCACCTCGAAGTGCTCCGGGTCGCGGCCGTCCCAGCGGAACACCTCGCCGTAGAAGAGCGCCGCCGCGAACGGGTCCGGGGTACGCAGTTCGATCCAGACCGGCGCGCCCGGCAGGTCCAGCTTCCGGGCCAGGCCGGGCGGGCCCTCCCAGATGCCGAACACGGCGCCCACGGGGTCGGCGGCGAACGCCACCCGCCCGGCGTCGAAGGCCAGCGGACCCACCGCGAGGGTCGCCCCGCGCTCGCGGACCGCGTCGGCGGCGGCGTCCGCGCTCTCCGTGCCGAAGTAGGCCGTCCACGCCACCGGCATGGTCCAGCCGCTGCTCGCGACCCCCAGCCCGGCCACCGCCTCGCCGCCGGCCACCGCGTGCACGTACGGTCCGAACTGGTCCGGGCCGGGCTCGAACTCCCAGCCCAGCAGCGGCCCGTAGAACGCCTTCGCCGCGTCGAGATCGCGCGCCATCAGGCTCACCCAGCACGGAACGGCCGCCACACAGCGCACCCTGGCGGTCTCAGCGCTGCCCATCGCGCACCTCCTCGGCACCCGGCCGCCGGGCCCCTCCCGACTCCCACGGCCGACCGGCCGCCCGGGCGCCTTCAGCCTAGGACGCCGACCCGACCCGGGCGAGGCACGGCGCGCAGGGGGAGGCGTGGACGGCCACCTGGACTTCCTCAGAGCCGCGGGCTCCCGCCGAACCCGTCGTGGCCCGCGCCGGGCGCGGTGAGGGCGAGCCATCCGTGGCCGCGGACCGGGGTGTCGGCGGTGATGGTGGCGGGGTTCACGGAGAGGTGGGCGGCGGCCTCCCCGATGCCGTGGACCTCGGAGGCGTTGGGCTCCGGGTAGACGTCCTCGTAGTCCTCCTCGTCCTCGAAGTCGGCCACCGTGAGCACCTCCTCCCAGGGCAGCGGGTCGCCCGTCCACTCCGGGGCGCTGTCGCGCCAGTAGCCGCGCCGCACGGTGCCGTGTTCGGCGGTGGCCCAGATGACCGAGTCGGCGAACGGGTCCTGGTAGTAGACCTGGGCCTGTCCGCAGGCCGCGCTGAGCCGTTCGACGACCTCGTGCGGCCACCAGGTGGTCTCCCGCAGCGGGGTCTCGGCGTAGATCAGGCGCCAGCCGGCGTACTCGGGCGTGACGAACACCCGGTGCACCGCCTCCGGGGTGTACTTCTCGTCGTCCTCCTGCGAGGCGAGACCGTAGTGCACGGTGACGGGTATCCGGTCGTGCAGGCCGAGCACCTCGAAGGCCGCCTCGTAGGTGGCCCCGGGGACGGCCAGCCACCAGTGGTCGGGCAGCGCGCGGGGCCGCTCGTCGGCGAACGCGAGGCGGGCGTCCTCCTCCAGGGCCGTGCGGTCCGCGCCGGGGGCGCCCTCGGCGAGCAGGACGTCGACCAGGGCGGCGAGGTCCTCGGGGGCGGGCAGGTCGGTCTCGGTGTTCATGTCGGCGACCCTAGGGCACCGGTCCGACACCCCGTCACCGGCACCGGCCTCCGGGCCCGGACGGGCCGTCCGTCGTGCCGGCCGCGGCCGCCGGGAGCACGCCGAGCCCGGGCCGGCCGGAGGTGCGGACGGTACCGTCGGTGCCGCCGATGCCCCGCCAGGGGTCGTGGGCGAGCAGCAGGTGCCCGTCGAGGTCGATCCAGCGGGCGCGGTCGGCGAGGTGGACGGCCGGGGCGATGCCGAGCGAGCTGGCGGCGAGGCAGCCGAGCATCAGCTCGGTGCCGCTGCCGTGCAGGGCGGCCCGGATGCGCAGCACCTGGTGGACGCCGCCGCACTTGGCGAGTTTGAGGTTGACCCCGTGCACCCGGCCGGCGAGCCGGCAGGCGTCCTCGTAGCCGACGGCGTCCTCGTCGGCGATCACCGGGACGGGCGAGCGCTCGGCGATCGCGGCCAGGACGTCGGGGCGGCCCGGCGCGACCGGCTGTTCGACGGCCTCGACGCCGGCCGCGGCGAAGAGCGGGAGCAGCCGGTGGGCCTGGTCCTCCGTCCAGGCGCCGTTGGGGTCGAGCAGCAGCCGCGCGCCGGGGGCGCTCTCGCGGACGGCCCGGACCCGGGCGAGGTCCTCGGCGGGGTCGGCGGCGCCGGCCTTGACCTTGAGCACCCCGAAGCCGGCGGCGGCGAGCCGGGAGGCCTGGGCGGCCGCGCGGGCGGGCGGCTCGATGCCGATGGTGCGGGCGGTGGCGGCGGCCACCGGGGCGGGCCGGCCGAGGAGTTGGTGGACGGGCACGCCGGCCCGCTTGCCGACCAGGTCGAGCAGGGCGGCCTCGACCGCGGCCAGGACGCCGGGCGGCAGCTCCTTGAACGCGGCCGCGCCGCGCCGGAGTTCGGCCAGCGCCGTCTCCGGGTCCGGGTGGCGTTCGAGGTGCGGCCGGAGTTCGCCGGCCGCGCGCCGGATCCGGCCGGTCGGCAGTCGCAGGTAGCCGCTGCTGACGGCCTCGCCGTATCCGCTCAGGCCGCCGTGCCGGACGGCGAACCGGACGGCGTCGCGCTCGGTGGTCACCGAACGCGAGATCCGCAGCGGCTCGGCGAGCCGGAGCCGTACGGTGCGGACGTCGAGCCTCATCGGTCCTCCTCGGGGCGGCCGCGGCGGCTGCCGGGACCGGGCGGACCGCCGCGGCCGGCCTGTTCCGGACGGCCCCGGTGCTCCGTCGGGCCGGTGTGCCCCGGCCGGGTGGTCCGGCAGCGGGCCCAGCCGGTCACCTCGGCCGCGGCCGGGTGCGAGATCTCGATCGGCCGCAGCGCGGCGCGCTCCGGTTCCAGGCCGTTCCGGCGGCAGAACGCGTCGTCGTAGACCGTTCCGAGGTAGCGGTGCGGGCCGTCGGGGAAGACCGTGGCCACGGCGGCGCCGGGGTGGGCCCGGGCGGCCCAGGCGGCGACCAGGGCCACCGCGCCGGTGCTCCAGCCACCGCTGACGAAGGCGCCGCGGGCCAGCCGCCGGCAGGCGTCGACCGCCTCGGCGGGGCCCACCCAGTGGACTTCGTCGAAGGCCTGGTGGGCGACGTTGCGCGGGTGGATCGAGCTGCCGAGGCCGCGCATCAGCCGGGGGCGGGCGGGCTGGCCGAAGATGGCGGAGCCGACCGAGTCGACGCCGATGATCCGCAGCGCCGGCCAGCGGCGCCGGAGCGGTTCGGCCAGCCCGGCGCTGTGACCGCCGGTGCCGACGCTGCACACCAGCACGTCCAGGTGGTCGAGTTCGCCGCTCATCTCCTGGGCCATCGCGAGGTAGCCGGCCGCGTTGTCCGGATTGTTGTACTGGTCCGGCCAGTAGGCGTCCGGGAGTTGGTCCAGTACGGAGCGCAGCCGGGCGAGCCGGGCAGCCTGCCAGCCACCGTGCCGGGCGGGCCGGTCGACCAGCTCCAGCCGGGCGCCGTAGGAGCGGAGCAACTGCCGCATGGACGGTTCGAGTTCGGTGTCGCCGATGAGGACGACCGGGTGTCCGAGGGCCTGCCCGGCGAAGGCCAGGCCGATCCCGAGGGTGCCCGATGTGGACTCCACGACCGTTGCACCGGGCCGGAGTTCGCCACGGGCGTGAGCGCCGCGGAGCATGGCGACGGCGGAACGCGCCTTCATGCCGCCGGCGGCGAGACCCTCCAGCTTGGCCCAGAAACCGGGGTGCGGGTGCGGCAGCGGGGTGCTGATCCGGGCCAGCGGGGTGCGGCCGAGCAGCGGCAGCAGGTCGGGATTGCCGACGACGGCGGCCGGGGCGAGCAGTGCGGTCACCGGGCACCGCGTCCCGCCGGGTCCTCCCCGCGGAGGCGGCCCGGGTGGAGGCGGGCCCCGTGGAGGCGGCCCGGGTGGAGATGGCCCGGGTGGCCGCGCCCCCCGTCGCCGAAGGGCCCGTCGCCGGAGGACCCGTCGCCGGGCACCGGGCCGCTGCGCACACCGTAGAGGGGCCGCCCCTCGTCGAGGGGCTGCCCGCCGTAGAGGTGGAGCACGGTGGGTCCGCCGTCGAGCCAGAAGAACGGGTAGGGCTCGGCACTGACGGCGCTCACCCCGTCGCCGATCAGGCGCGGCAGGACGGCGCTGCCGGTCTGGGCGAACAGCACCAGTGGCTTGCCGGTGGCGCGGGCGTGGGCCAGCAGCGGGTCGAGTGTGCCGTTGCCGAGGGTCATGCCGGAGGCGAGGATCGCGTCGCAGTCGTCCAGCCGGGCGACGGCGTCGGCCTCCACCGGCTCGCCCCACTCGGTGGCGCCGCCCTTGAGGTCGCAAGGCGCGTAGCCGACGCCGTGCGAACGGAGCTGCTCCAGCAGGGAGTTGACCACGCCGACCACCAGCACCCGGCGCACCGCGGCGAGCGGGAGCAGTCCGACGACGGCGCGTGCCCGGATACGGGACTTCTCCAGCGAGCCGCCGGCCGGGACGGCCACCGGGCGGGCGCCACGGGCCGGGCCGTGCGGGCGGCAGTGCATCAGGTAGGCGTCGAGGGCGGCGACCCGGACGGGGGTGAGCGGGTGGTCGAGCAGCTCGGCGACGGTGGCGCCGACGCAGTCGGTGAGGGCGTCGGCGGGCAGTTCGCCGGGTTCGACGGCGCAGGAGCCGACGGCGGCGCCGAGGCGCAGGCTGAGCACCTCGTTGCGGTAGCCCCGGGCACGGCCGGCGTGCCGGACGGCCTGGGAGGTGGTGAAGGCGAGGGCGATCCGCTGCCCGGCCGGGTCGGGCCCGTAGGCGCCGGCGCGGGCCCGGCCGGCGATCAGGTCCAGCGCGGGAGACGTGACCGCGGGCGCGTCGACGTCAGCCGCGGGGGCGGAGGCGACGGAGGCAGCGGAGGCGGGGGCGGTCACGCGGGGACCGCCGCGGCACCGGCGGGGTGGTCTGCGGCGATGGCCGGACCGATGGCCGAACCGGTGGCCGGACCGGTGGCGAACCGCGGCGCCAGCGCGGCGAGCAGCCGCTCCGCATCGCGGCGGGCCCCGGCGCCGGCCGGGTCCGCAGTCATCACGTGGCCGAGGTACTCGTTGTTGCTGGTGGCGGGCCGCACGTCGCGGCCGGGCCCGGCGAGGTACAGCTCGACCACGGCCGGGTCGCGCCGGACCGCCGCCTCGCCGTCGAAGCCGTCCAGCAGCCCGGCGGCCCCCTCCCCCGGAACCAGGAAGGCGATCGCGGCACTGGCGACCCCGGTGGGCCGGACGGTCAGGTCGGGCCGGCGGCCGAGGGCCACGTCCACGCAGGCGGCGGCGAGGTCGATGCCGGTGACCCGCCGGACCAGCTCGGTGATCCGGTTGCCGGCCGGACGCGGGTTGACCTCCACCACCCGGGGCCCGGCCGGGGTCAGCTTGATCTCGGTGTGCGCGACGACCCGGTCCAGGCCGAGCGCGGTCAGCGCGGCAACAGCGGTGTCGGCGGCGGCGGCCGCGTCGGCGGGGTCGAGCGCGGCGGGGAACATGTGGCCGGTCTCGATGAAGGCGGGCGCGCCGCCGACGCTCTTGTCGGTGATCCCGACGACGTGCACGGCCCCTTCGGCCGAGACGGTCTCGACGCTGACCTCCGGCCCTGCGAGCAGCTCCTCCACCAGCACCGCGGGGGTCCGGCGCTGCCCCCGCGCGTTGACCGGGAAGGCTTCCAGCGCCCCGAGCGCGGCGGTGAGCCCGTGCTCGTCGGCGACCTCGCGGACCAGCATCCCGGCGCACAGGTCGACCGGCTTGACCACCAGCGGGAAGCCGATCGCCCGGGCGGCGGCGAGCGCCTGCCCCCGGTCGGTGCAGAGCGCGTACGCGGGCCCGGCGACGCCGGCCGCGGCGAGCGCGCGGCGGGTGAGGTCCTTGCGGCAGGCGGCGGTGACGGCCTCCGGCGCGGACCCGGGCAGCCCGAGCCGGTGCGCGACCTGCGCGACCAGCGGCAGGTAGTAGTCGCAGGAGGAGAGCACGCCGTCGAAGCGGAGCAGCTCGTGCAGCCGCTCGGCGTACGGGAGCAGGACGGCCGGGTCGTTGGTGTCGGCGGTGAGGACGTTGTCGGCGGCGAGCAGCGGGTGCGGGGCGTCGGCGGGGGACGCCCGCAGGTAGTGGCGCAGATCGCGGGTGAGGAAGGTGAAGCGGTGGCCACCCTCCTCCAGTGCCCGGGGCAGCAGCCTGCTCATGGAGCCGACCCAGCTCTCGATCACCAGCAGATGCGCCACTGTTCTCCCTCTCGACGGCGGTGGCAGGCCGGTCCGACGTGCCGTCAGAGAACGTAACGGTATTCGTTTTCATTTTCAACACGCCGGAACCTGCGCGCCGACCGGCAGCCCGGGTCGCCCGGGCCGCAGCGACTCCGGGCCGCCGAGCAGGGCCGCTCACCGAATCTCCCGGACCGCCTCCCGGGCCAGCCGGAGGGTGGCCTGCAGGGCCCGCAGATAGCCGGACCGCATGCGCTCGGCGGCGGCATCCTCGTCCGGCCCGTCGCCGAGCTGCAGCTCGCCGCGGAAGGTGAGCGCGAGACCGTCCCCGTCCTCCTCGATGTCGTTGTGGATCACCCAGGCGCCCCGCTCGTCGTTGCGGAGGAAGCTGACCCTGGCCTTCGGATGGAAGACGACCTCCTCGCGCACCCGTTCGCCGTGGAAGACGACCTCGCGAACCAGCCCGTTCGCGGTCCGCTCCAGCACGGTGCACTCGTCCATCGCGGCGACGAACGGCACCGCGTTCTCGGCCTTCCGCTCCAGCGCCGCCCAGACGTCGTCCCGGGTGAGGCGCAGCCGTTCGCCCGGCTCGTTGACGCGCACGCTCTGACTGACGACCCGCATGGCCATTCTCCCCTCGTGGTCATCCCGGCCGCACACTGCTTGTCCGGCCAAGTAAATGCTTGCGCGGCCAAGTAAACGCCTGAACCCCTGCCAACGCAAGGGAATCCAGAGGAACGTCGAGGAGCGGCAGGCCACCCGCTTGCGCGTACAATCACCGGGTGAGCGCCCACCAGAACCAGCCCCTGGCCGACGCCGGCGGCACCAGCCAGGCCATCGCCCGGGTCGCCCGCCTGCACCGGGCCACCGCCGAACGGCTGCTGCGCCCGCACGGGCTGCACGCCGGCCAGGAGCTGCTGATGATGCTGCTCTGGGACGGCGGGCCACAGCCGCAGGCCGCACTGATCGAACAGCTCGCGGTCGACGCCTCCACCGTCACGCGCATGGTGCAGCGCCTGGAGCAGGCCGGCTTCGTCCGCCGCCGGCGCAGCGAGAACGACCGGCGGGCCGTGCTGGTCGAGGCGACGGCGGCGGCCTGCGCACTGCGCGACCAGGTCGCGCAGGCCTGGCGGGAGCTGGAGCAGGTGACCCTGGCCGGGCTGGACGAGGCCGAGCAGGCCGAGCTGATCCGGCTGCTGGGCCGGCTGGAGGGGAACCTCTCCCGCCCCTCCGGCGAGATGTGACGCAGGTCACACGCAAAGCCGAAATTTCCGGGGACTGAATCCCCGTTTGCTCCTGTGTAGGTCTAAGCGGGGAAAACATCCCCGGTATGCTGGGAGGAGCACGCAGTGAGCAGCACCACCGCCACCACGCCGGTCCGCACCGCGGAGCCCGTCCGCACGCCCAAGTTGCGCGCTGACGCGATCCGCAACCGTGAGCGGATCGTCCTGGCGGCGCGGGACGCCTTCGTCGAGCACGGCGCGGACGCGCCGCTGGACGAGATCGCGAAGCGGGCGGGCGTCGGCAACGCGACGCTGTACCGGAACTTCCCGGACCGCACCGCGCTGATCCGCGAGGTGGCGCTGCTCGTCAAGAACCGCATCCTGACCCTCGCCGAGACGGCGGAGGCGGAGGGCGACGGCCCGTTCGACGCCCTCCAGCGGTTCGCGCACGCGACGGTGGGAGAGAAGGTCGGCGCCCTGTGCCCGATCCTCACCAACCGGATCGACCCGAACGACCCGGACCTGGTGGACGCCCGCCAGCGGCTGACGGCCGTCGTCGGCGACCTGATGGAACGCGCCAAGCAGGCGGGCGAACTGCGGCCGGACGTCGACCACGGCGACCTGTTCATCGCGATGAGCCAGCTCACCCGCCCGCTGCCGGACACCTCCTGCCAACTCCTGGAGGAGTTCGTCCACCGGCACCTGCAGCTGTTCCTGGACGGCATGCGGGCGCCCGCCCGCTCGGCCCTGCCCGGCCGGGCCGCGACCTTCGAGGACTTCCACACGGACCACTGACCCACGGCCGCCCCGGCGGCCGGCAGCCAGCCACGACGACCGCCCGGACCGCCCGCGCCGATCCACGGTGATCCGCGCCGGCGCGAGCCTGCGCGCGCCGGTTCACCAGCACCGGCACCGAAATTCTTCGCACAAAGACCACCCCTGATCCGTACACGTCGCACCGTGAAGTGAGTACCCCCATGCCAAAAACCGACGCCCTGCCCGACACCCAGCCCGATCCGAGGCGCTGGAAGGCACTGATATTCATCGGGCTCGCCCAGCTGATGGTCGTCCTCGACGCCACCATCGTGAACATCGCCCTGCCGTCCGCCCAGAAGGACCTCGGCATCACCGACGGCAACCGCCAGTGGGTGATCACTGCGTACGCGCTGGCCTTCGGCGGGCTGCTGCTCTTCGGCGGCCGGATCGCCGACCTGTGGGGCCGCAAGCGCACCTTCGTGGTCGGCCTGACCGGCTTCGCACTGGCCTCCGCACTCGGAGGCGCCGCCGCCAACACCGCCATGCTGCTCGGAGCCCGCGCCCTCCAGGGTGCGTTCGGCGCACTGCTCGCCCCGGCCGCGCTGTCGCTGCTGGCCGTGACGTTCACCGAGGCCAAGGAGCGCGCCAAGGCGTTCGGCATCTACGGCGCCATCGCCGGCGGTGGCGGCGCGATCGGCCTGATCCTCGGCGGCCTGCTGACCGAGTACATGAACTGGCGCTGGACCTTCTTCGTCAACATCCCGTTCGCCGTGGTCGCCGCGGCCGGCGCGGTGATGGTGATCCGCGAGCCCGCCGGGGGCCGCAACCGCAACCGGCTGGACATCCCCGGCGTGGTGCTGGTCACCCTCGGCCTGGTCTCGCTGGTCTACGGCTTCACCCGCGCCGAGTCGGACGGCTGGTCCTCCGGCGTGACGATCAGCCTGTTCGTCGCCGCCGGCGTCCTGCTGAGCGCGTTCGTCCTGGTCGAGCGGAAGGTCAAGGCGCCGCTGCTGCCGCTGCGGGTCGTCCTCGACCGCAACCGCGGCGGGGTCTACCTGTCGCTGGGCCTGGCCGTGATCGGCATGTTCGGTCTCTTCCTGTTCCTGACCTACTACCTGCAGATCGTGCTCGGCTACAGCCCGGTCCTGACCGGCGTCGCCTTCCTGCCGATGGTGGCGGGCATGATCACCGGCTCCACCCAGATCGGCGCCCGGCTGATGACCCGGGTCCCGGCCCGCTTCCTGATGGCGCCCGGCTTCCTGGTCGCCTCGATCGGCATGCTGCTGCTCACCCAGATCGGCCTGGACACCTCCTACCCGGCGCTGATCCTGCCCGGCCTGATCCTGATGGGCCTCGGCATGGGCACCGCGTTCATGCCGGCGATGAGCCTGGCCACGCACGGCGTCCAGCCGCGCGACGCCGGTGTGGCGTCGGCCATGGTCAACACCTCGCAGCAGGTCGGCGGCGCCATCGGCACCGCGCTGCTGAACACCATCGCCGCCAGCGCCTCCGCGACCTGGCTGGCCGCACACGTCCACGACGCGACCACCCCGGCCGCGGCCAAGGCGGTGCAGTTCCAGGGCATGGTGGAGGGCTTCTCCACCGCGATCTGGTGGTCCTTCGGGATCCTGGTGACGGCCGCCGCGATCGCCTTCGTCCTGATCAACGCCGGCCGCCCCGGCGGCTCCACGGCCGTCTCCGGCTCGGGTGCGGGCGCGGTGGACGGCAACGAGGTGCCGGTGCTGGTGCACTGACCCTCACGGGGTACGCGCAAGGGTGCGAGGCGGCCCGTCCGGTGTTCCGACACCGGGCGGGCCGTCCGCCGTTCTCCGGTCCGACACGGGGCGGGCCGTCCGCCGTTCTCCGGACCGGCCGGCGCGGCCGCCTCCGGCCGGGCGACCAGTCCGCACCTGCCGCCGGCCCCGTCGACTACGCCGTCCGGGTGGGCTTGTCCGCCCCTTCTGCGCCGCACCGGTGACACGGGCGGCCGCGACCCCTCGAACCGGCGGCCCCGGTGGACGAGAATGGAGTCGCCCACCCGGCCGGTGCGCCGACCCGCGCCCGTCAGGCCGTCCCCGTGGGTGCACGGCGAGGGCGCCCGGAGCACCGGGCCCGTCGCCGGGGAAGCACCACGAGACCGCCGGCGGCCACGGCCACGGAGGCGCGACCGGGGCCACTTCGGCCCGGAGCGCGGACGAGCCGGCCCACGGAAGACCCGGGACGCGGAAGCGGCGGAACGCCGATGCGCCCGGTGACACCGGCCCTGCCCTACCCGGACAAGGGAGGACATCGTGCACGACCGTACCGACCAGCTCGCCGACAGCAGATACCTCCTGCTCACCACCTTCGGCGCGGACGGCAGTCAGATGCGCTCGCCGATCTGGGTGGTCGCCGACGATACGGCGCTCGGCATCTGGACGCCCGCCCACTCCGGCGAGGCCGAACGCATCCGGCACCACCCCAAGGTGCTGGTCGGCCCCTGCGACGCCCACGGGCGCCCCACCGGCCGCCAGCTCCCGGCCCGTGCGGCCGTCTGCGACGAGGACGCCACCGCGCGCTACCGCACCTCGCTGATCAACAAGTACGGCATGAAGGCGCTGATCGCCCTGGCCCGCAGCCGCTTCCGGCTCGGCCTGGCCGGGACGGTCGGCATCCGGATCACGCTCAACGAGCTGGAGCAGCGCCTGATCGGACCGGAGTGGCAGGCGCCCACGACCTACTGCCCGAACTGACGCCGCCCGAACGGCCGGTGCTTGAACCGCCACGCCCGGGTGTCCGGGCGCGGGCCGGGGTGTAGGGCGAGGGCCGGGGTGTCCGGGGCGAGCCGGGGTGTCCGGGCGCGGCGCGCCCGTCCGGCGTCAGATCCCGTTCTCCGGCGCCCTCGCGAGGTCGCCGGGCTCGCAGGCCTCCCGGCCGGTACCGACGTGCACGACCATCACCGCCCGCCCGGAGTCGCCCGGCACCACCTGCTGCTCGTGCCCGCAGCGCGGGCAGAGCAGTGGGATGCGCGGCCCCCGGTGGAGCTGGGCCACGGGGGTCGTACGGTCGGCGTGGTCGGCGGACTCGGTGTGGCCGGCGGATTCGGTGTGGCCGGCGGAGGAAGCGGGGCCGACGCCGCGCTCCGGTGTCGTCACGTCAGCGGGTGGGTCGGGACCGGGCTGACCTCCTGGATCTCGCCGTGGGCCTTGGTGAGCAACTGCGAGGCGAGGTCGTTGAGCGCACGGGCGGCCGCGATCTCCTCACCGACCCGCAGCTGTTCCGGGTCCGACGGGTGACGACTGGTGTAGCCGTGCGCGCGCAGCTCCGACCCGTCGCTCAGCCGCAGCAGGGCGGCGGCTGCGGTGCGCGGCCCCTCCTCGCGGAACTCCATCTCGATGTGCCAACCGACAAGAGTCTGCATGGCGGATCACCTCCAGCGGTTACTCCTCCAGGGTGCGCCGCACCCAGCGCGAACACCAGACGGGAGCGGCGGGGCAGCACCCCAAAGGCCGACTTGAACGCGTTCAACACTGCGGCGTAAAGTCACCGGCGCAGAGTTCGAACGCGTTCAAAACACCTCGGGCAGGACGGTCGTCATGGGCAAGGGCACCACGGAACTGGTGGACCTCCTGGTCCTGCTCGGCATGGGCGCCGTGATCCCGCTCGGCCTCGCCCTGATCGACGAACCCGGCCTCGCCCGCCTCCGCCGCCTCTGGCCGCTGGCCGCCGTTCCAGGTGCCCTCTCGCTCTGGCTGCCACGCGGCGGCCTCGCCACCGGCTGCGCCATCCTCTACGCGCTCGGCACCCTCGCCGTCGCCGCCCACGCGCCGCTCCGGCTCGCCCGCACCCGCTCGCTCGCACCCGCCGAGGTCGCCGTGCTCACCGCGCTCGCCACCCCCTCGGTGGCCGGGATCGCCCTCGTCGCGGAACGCTCCGGGCACGAGCTGTTCGGCTTCGACCTCGACATCCTCGCGCTCACCGTGCCGCACTTCCACTACGCCGGGTTCACCGCCGCACTGGTCGCCGGACTGGTCTGCCGGGCCCGGCCGGCCGGCGCCGCCGCCCGGTTCGCCGCGCTCAGCGTGCCGCTCGGCACCCTGCTCGTCCTGGCGGGCTACTTCGTCGACGACTGGGCCGAACTCGCCGGCGCCGTCGTGCTCACCACCGGCATGTGGCTGGTCGGCCTGATCACCTGGCGCGACCTGCGCACCGCCGGCCCCGACCGGACCACCGCCGCACTGCTCGCAACCGCCTCCGCCGTCCTCGCCGCCACCATGCTGCTCGCCCTCTGGTGGGCGCTCGGCGAGGCCTCCGGACTCCCCCACCCCACCCTCACCTGGATGGCCGCGACCCACGGCGTCGGCAACGCGCTCGGCTTCGCCCTCTGCTCCCTGCTCGCCTGGCACCGGCTCGCCCCGTCACCGCGCACGGGCTCCCTTCCCGTCCCGTTCCCCCTCCCGCTGCCGAAGGACGCCGCACGATGACCACACCCCGGGCCACCGACCTCAACTACCCCGAGACCGGCGCCAGCACCACGCCCGGCCGCCCGCTCCCCGCCGGCTACAACCACCTCCGCCACCGCACGCCGATCGGCCACGGCCGCGCCGCCCTGGAGGCCGCCGGATCCGCCGTCCTCGACTGGCGGATGCACCGCGCCGCCGGCGTCCGCATCACCACCGACGCCGACCGGGCCGCGCCCGGCGCCGCCGTCCACTGCGCGATCGGCATCGGCCCCTTGCGCGCCGCCGCCCCCTGCCGGGTCATCTGGACCGCCGACGGCCCCGACCGCTACGGCTTCGCGTACGGCACCCGGCGCGGTCACCTGGCCGTCGGGGAGGAGACCTTCCTCGTCGAGATGGGCCCCGACAAGGCCGTCTGGTTCACCGTCAACGCCTTCAGCCGGCCCCGCAGCTGGTACGCCCGCCTCGCCGGCCCCCTCCTCCCCCTCGCCCAGCGCCTCTTCGCCCACCTCTGTGCCCGTGCCCTGACCCGCATCGCCACGGCCGCCACGGCCGGGGCGGCCGCCGCCCGGTAGTCCGCGGCAGCCGGCGGCCGGTGAGCCCGAACCGAGCCGGTGGGACGGAATCCGGAGGCGCCGGAGCCCGCTGCCGCGGCAGAATCCCCGGGTGATCCTCATGCAGCCAGTCCTGGAACTCCTCGCCCCTCCCGCCGACTTCACCCTGTGGGAGGTCGGTACCCACCGGCCTTACGACTTCCTGCCGCTGAGCGGGCACACGAGCGCTGCCGACGTCGGCACGACGGTCCTCCAGCTCGCCCTCCGCAACGCGTACGACCCCGACGACTACGAGGAGGAGGACGGACCGACGCCTCCCGCCGATCCGGTCGACGCACTCCTGCACGGGCTCCTCGTCAAGGACTACCTGTTCGCCCACGGCGGCTTCCGGGTGACCGACACCACCACCGGAGTCACCCTCACCCCGGGCTGCTGCAACGGCCTGGAGGAGTGGCGCGACTGGCTGGAGGTGCTGGACGGCGCGGGCTCCGCGGGCTTCGGCCACGACCCGATGCCGACGGCC
Organism: Kitasatospora sp. RG8; assembly: GCF_017813315.1. Taxonomy (NCBI): domain Bacteria; kingdom Bacillati; phylum Actinomycetota; class Actinomycetes; order Kitasatosporales; family Streptomycetaceae; genus Kitasatospora; species Kitasatospora sp. RG8. The sequence goes on along the minus strand of NZ_JAGIYX010000018.1, from coordinate 168,028 downwards.
GAGCGCGTGGGCGACACGGTGCGGCTGGTCCCCGACGTCGGCGCCCCGGACAGCCCGGCGATCGAACTGCCCGCCGCGGAGCTGCGCCGCCTGGTCGCCGGGGCAGAGCGCGACCTCGCCGCCTTCCTGGAGCTGGCCGACGCCTGGGCCGCCGACCACCTGCCCGACCACCGTGCCCCGCTGACGGCGGCCCTCGCCCGCGCGCTGGCCCTCGCCCCGGAGGCCTGACGAGGCGCCGGTCGTCCGCCCACCCCGCCCCGGCCCGCTGGACACCCGGCGCGCACACTCGGTCACCCAATGCGAGATCGCCGGTGGCCGGCCGCCGGCATGCGCGCAAGGTCACTGGCAGGTGCCGTACGCCCCGATGACCCCTATGGTCAACGGCTTCGGCTTCACCCCGGCCTGAGGGGCACACCGCCCCGCCCTGCCGGGACCCGGGGAGCCGCCGGGCGGGACCGGGCACCTGCCGGGCATGATCTGCGGGTGACCAGCTTCCTGACCCACCGCCGGCTCGTCCACGACGGCAGCCTGCCGGTGCACCGGCGGCACGTCGCCCTGCGGACGTGCCTGACCCGGTTCGCGCCGTACGGGCTGCGGGCCACCTACCACCACCTGACGCTGAGCGCGCGGATCCCGCGCAGGCTGGAGGCCGACCCGCCTGCGCTGGTCCGGGCGGTCGAGGAGCTGCACGAGGCGCGGGTGCTCTGGCTGGCGCAGCTGGAGCGGTACGCGGCGCGGCGGCGGGTGGAGAAGGGGGCGGGCCGGCGGACGGCCGCCGGCCCGGTGGCGTGGTGGGAGGCGAGTTGGTGGGAATCGCCGCACGACGCCTGGCTGCACGACCCCGTCAGCCATCCACCGCTGCCGCTGCCGGAGTACGTCCGGCGGCAGGGCGCCCTGCTGGACGGTGCGGCGCTCACCGGCTGCCCGGCCTGCGGGGACGAGCGGCCGGCGGTGCTGCGGTCGACCGGGCACGGGTTCGTCGAGGCGTGCGGGGCCTGCGCGCGGGTACGGCGGCCGTGTCCGTGCGGGCGGCACCACCGGGTCCGGCCGGTGGCCGGGGCCGACTGGGCCGCGCTCTGGCGCCGGGACCACATGACCGACGCCGGGACCCCGTACCCGCACTGGCTGTGGACCGCGGCGGCGGGGCGGCCGCCGCGGTGACCAGCCGGCTCAGGCGGTGCGGGCCGGGACGGTGACCAGGAGGGTGCCGCCGTCCAGGGTGCGGACCTCGAAGTGGTCGATCGCCGCGGGCTGGAACCCGGCCCCGCCGGTGGTGTGCAGGGCGGCCGGGGCGGCGCCCGTGGTGCCGTAGCCGGCGGCGGGGACGCTCCAGGTGGTGACGGTCTGACGCTCGCCGGTGCGCGACACCGCGACCAGGTCGCAGGCCAACGGCCCCTGGACGTGCGAGAGTTCCAGACTGACCTGGCTCCCCCAGGTCTTGCCCTCGACGCCGACGGTGGCCCGGGCGCCCGTGGTCGGGTCGGTGGCGGAGAACTGCTGGGCGGCGACGGCGACGACACCCGGCGTGGAGTCCGCCGTGACCACCACCGCGGTGACGGCGGGGCCGGCCACCACCATGACCGCCGCCGCGGCGACCAGCACCAGCCGGCGGACCCGGCCCCGGCGGCGGACGGCGGAGACCTGGCCAACCAGCCGGTCCAGCAGCAGCGGGTCCGGGCGGGGCGCGGGGTCCGACGGATCCAGGCCTGCGGCCTCGGCGGAGGCCGCGTACTCGGCCAACAGCGGCTCCATGAATCCGAGTTCGCCCACCTGCTCGGCGCACTGCGGGCAGTCGGCGAGGTGCTCCTCGAAGGCGGCGCGCTCGGCCGGTTCGAGCAGGCCGAGGACGTAGGCGCCGACATCCAGATGCCCGCCATCCGGGCCGTGGTCGTGCTCGGAACCGGTGGGACTGGAGGGGCCGGACGGGACGGAGGGACCGGGCGGACCAAAGGAGCCGGACGGACCAAAGGGGCTGGACGGACCGACGGGGCCGGTGGGCCCGGGAGGACCGGGCTTGGACGATGTCACGATGTCACTCCCCGTTCCTCCAGCGCGAGCTTGAGCGAGCGCAGCGCGTAGAACACCCGCGACCGTACGGTACCGGCCGGGACGCCGAGTTCGGCGGCCGCCTCGTTGACCGTGCGGCCCATGAAGTAGGTCGCGACGATCACCTGGCGGTGCGCCTCCGAGAGGTCGCCGAGCGCCTCCGAGATCGTCATCAGCCGCAGCGCGCGGTCGAGTTCGTCCTCGGCGGGCAGCAACTCCAGTGCCGCCGCGTCCACCTCGCGCGGGCGGGCCCGGCTGCTGCGGTGGCCGTCGATGACGATCCGCCGCGCCACCGTCACCAGCCAGGGCCGCAGCGAGCCAGCCTCCGGGTCGAGCCGGTGGATGTTGCGCCAGGCCCGGACCAGCGTCTCCTGGACGACGTCCTCGGCGCGCTGGCGGTCCCCCGCGACCAGGTGGAGCACGAAGCCGAACAGCGGGCCCGCGTGCTCCTGGTACAGGGCGCGCATGAGGTCCTCGTCCGGCGCGCCGACGACGCGGCCGGACGCACCTCCGCCCGGGTGTTCCTCGGTCACGACGCCATCTTCGCGCACCCGTACCTCCGGGTCGAGGGTTCCACGTCCGGTCCGGACCGTCATCGTCGTTCTACCCAGTGACTCTCAGTAGCCGCCGTAGCCGCTGCCGGGGCTGCTCGGGGCCTTGGGGCTGCTGGGGCTGCTCGGGGTGCTGGGCGTCGTCCCGCCGGAGGGGGCGCCCGCCTTGCCGCCGGTCGGGGTCAGCGCGAACCAGATGCCGCCGACGCCCTGGCCCTTGGTGTCGCCGGGCTTGGTGTCGGGCGCGTAGCGGTAGGCCGGCCAGCCGTTCAGGGTGAGCTGCTTGCTGCCGTCGGCGCGGGTGACGGTGCCGACCAGCTTGCTGTCGATGCCCTTGACGGTGGCCGCGCCGTTCGCCGGGGCGGGCGGCCAGGTCGAGGCGCAGTTTCCGTTGCAGTTGGACATCGGCGGCATGGCCGTGTCCTTGTCGAAGCGGTAGAGGGTGAAGCCGGCGCCGTCGGTGACGATGGTGCCGAGCTTGGGGTCGGTGGCGGTCTGCAGGGTGACGGCGCCGGCGGGTGCGCTCGGGCTGCCCGGACTGGCCGGGCTGCTCGGCGTCGCGGGTGCGGTGGAGGTCGAGGTGGAGGTCGAGCCCGACGACGTCGAGCCGCCGCCGGACGACCCGCAGCCGGCGACCAGGGCGGCCGCGGCGATCCCGGACGCGGCGAGCACGGCGATCCGGCTGGTACGGCTCTTGCTGTGCATGGTGTTCTCCCCCGTGGACACGCGCGGGCGCCTCTTCCGGCACACCGCACTGAAGCGGACACCCACCAGTACGGACGGGAGCGGCCGAGTACTCAACGGGCGGCCGGGATTCTTCGGAATAGCGCGCGGGCGGGCGCGGTTGTCGCGGGCACATGGCCTGAGCCGCCGCCTCCCGAAGGGCAGGAATCGCGACATGAGCAGCACGGTCGAGCTGACCAAGGAGAACTTCGACGAGATCGTCCCCGGTGACGAGGGGAAGGACTTCGTCTTCATCGACTTCTGGGCATCCTGGTGCGGCCCGTGCCGGCAGTTCGCGCCGGTGTACGAGAAGGCGGCCGAGCGCCACTCGGACCTCGTCTTCGCCAAGGTGGACACCGAGGCCCAGCAGGAGCTGGCCGCCGCCTTCGGCATCCAGTCCATCCCGACGCTGGCGATCATCCGCGAGGGCGTGCTGGTCTTCTCGCAGGCGGGTGCGCTGCCGGAGGCCGTGTTCGAGGACCTGATCGGCCAGGCCCGGAAGCTGGACATGGCCGAGGTCAAGCGCAAGGTGGCGGCGGAGCAGGCAGGTGCCGCCGAGGCCTGACGACCCCCGTCCGGTGATCTGACGGACCGACGGCTTCCACTGCGGTAGGCCCGGGGTGACAACGCCCCGGGCCCGTCGGCGTGTGCGGGGCCGGATAGCGCTCGGCCGGATCACACCGGGCCGGATCGCACGGGCCAGATGGCGCTCGGCCGGATCACGCCGGGCCGGGCGGGGCGGCCCCGGTTCGGCGCCTCAGGAGGGGGACGCCAGACGGGCCGCGAGGCCGTCGAGGAGCAGGCGCAGGGCGAGCTCGAAGCCTCGCTCGTCCAGCCCGGCCGCACCCGTACCCGGCCCGCCGCGTTCGGCGGAGGCCTCCAGGGCGTCGGCGAGGGCGGGGTAGCGGGGGCGGTACTCGGCCGGGGGTCGGGTGAAGCCCGCCGTGAAGGTCTCCAGCGCGGAGCCGAGCACCAGGTAGTCGAGTGCGGCCGCGGTCTCGGCGGCGTCGGCCGGCGCGAGGCCGGCCCGGCCGAGGGCGGCCAGCAGGGTGTCGTAGCCGAGCAGCTGACGCTCGGCCCCGACCCTGCGACGGGCGAGCAGCGCGATGGTGTTGGGGTGGCACAGGAAGACGGCGCGGTAGCCGCGCGCGTAGGCGGTGATGCCGGCCCGCCACCCGGCGGCCTCGGTGCCCGCGAGCGGGCCGAGGTCGATCTCGGCGTTGACCAGTTCGGCCAGCCCGTCGATCAACTCGTCCTTGCCGCTCACGTGGTTGTAGAGCGAGGCCGCCTTCACGCCCAGGCGGTCGGCGACGGCGCGCATGGTGAGGCCGTCCGGCCCCTGCTCGTCGACCGTGTCGAGGGCGGCCCTGGCGATGATCTCCCTGCTCAGCAGTGCCCTGCTCGGTCGTCCCACGCTCGTCGCCCCTCAATGCCGGCCGTGTCGCCCACGGTTTCCGGCTCACGTTATTACAGGCAGGTCTCGGCCCTTCCGCTGCCCCGGGGTGGCGGGCTACCGTCCCTGACTAACAAAGTTAGTTTTCTGTGGCGGCCCCTCTCCGGGGCGGGCCACGGACGACGGCAAGGTGGACGCCCATGACCGAGAACCCCGCAAGATCCCGGATCTCCCGGACCCCCGGCACGGACCCAGGTACGGCTGGAGGTACGGCTGGAGGTCCGGGCACGGGTACGGGCACGGCTGCGGCTGGGGGTGCGGGCGCCGGCACAGGTACAGGCACAGGTACGGGCGCAGGCACGGGTGCGGGTGCAGGCAGGGCTGCGGGTACCGACGCCGAGCGGCTCGCCGCGCTCGGCTACCGGCAGGAGCTGAAGCGCAGCCTCGGCGTCCTCGGCAACATCTCGATGGGCTTCGCCGTGGTCTCCCCCGTGGTCGGCCTCTACGCGGTCAGCCAGGTCGGCATCGGCGTGGCCGGCGGCGCCTGGGTCTGGGCGCTCCCGGTCTGCCTGATCGGCCAGATGCTGGTGGTGTCGGTCTACTCCGAGCTCGCCTCCCAGTGGCCGCTGGCCGGCGGCGCCTACCAGTGGAGCCGTCGCCTCGCCGGGCCGACCTTCGCCTGGCTGACCGGCTGGATGTGGCAGTTCGCGGTGATGTTCGCCAACACCACCGTCGCCTACCTGGCCTCGCCGTGGTTCTTCGCCCTGTTCGGACTCACTCCGACACCCGCGCAGCTGGTGTTCGTCTCGCTGGCGTTCATGCTGGCCTGCACGCTGGTCAACGCCTACGGCATCAACCTGCTGCGCCGGTTCGTCTCGCTGGGCATCGCCGCCGAGGCGATCGCCTCCGTGGTCGTGGGCTTCGCGCTGCTGCTCTTCTTCCGGCAGCACGGCTTCGGCCTGCTCACCGACCTGCTGGACGCGCCCGCCACCGCCGGGGTCTCCACCGGCGCGGCCTTCCTCGCCGTGGTCGCCGTCGGCGGCTGGGCGTTCATCGGCTTCGACGCCTGCGTCTCCACCGCCGAGGAGACCAAGGACGCCGGCCGGCAGGTGCCGCGGGCGATGTGGTGGGCCCTGCTGAGCGTCGGCGTGGTGGTCGTCCTGAACGCCGTCGCCGTCGAACTGGCCCACCCGGACCCGGCCGCGGTGGTGCACGGCGAGGACCTCGACCCGGTCACCACCGCCGTCACCTCCGGGTTCGGCGACTGGTCGGCCAAGCCGTTCGTGGTGGTCGTCCTGGTCTCGTTCACCGCCTGTCTGATGGCCTCGCAGGGCGGCGCCGCCCGCGGCCTCTACTCGCTGGCCCGCGACGGCGTCTTCCCGTTCTCGGCTCAGGTCCGCCGGGTCAACCGGCACAGGGCGCCGATCGGCGGCCTCGTCGCGGCCACCCTGGTCAGCTCGGCCGCACTGCCGCTCGGGCTGGAGTCCACGGCGATGGGCAGCCTGATCACCTTCGGCACCGCCGCCACCTTCCTGCCGTTCTTCCTGCTCTGCCTGGCCGCCGTGCTGGCCCGGCTGCGCGACGGCTGGCGGCCGTCCGGCGCGGTCTCGTACGGACGCGCCGGGACGGTGATCAACGTCCTCGCGGTGCTCTGGACCGGCCTGGAGGTGGTCAACATCTGCTGGCCCCGCACCATCCTCGCGCCGCCCGGCGCGCCCTGGTACCAGGTGTGGGCCGCGGTCCTCGGCGTCGGTCTGGTCACCCTCGCGGGCGTCGGCTACCTGCTGGTCCGCCGCCCGCAGCGACTGATGCGCGAACCCGGAACCGGGGCGGCGTCCGGTGAACGGCCGGGCGATGCGGACGAGTTGGCGCCGGCGGTGCACTGACGGGGAGCCCGCCGCCCGACCGGCCCGCCCTGCTGGGCCTGCAACGGGCCGGGGCGCACCGGGAAGGGGTGTCCCCTGGGCAGGGGCGTCCCTTGGGCAGGAGGGTCCCTTGGGCAGGGGCCTCCCGCTCAGGGCCTCCCGCTCAGGGGGCGTCCCCGGTCCACTCCGTGAGCCGGGCGGCGAGGGCGCGCACCTCCGTGCGCAGGGCGTCCGGGCGGCGGACGGTGAACGGCCAGCCGAGGCCGGCCAGCATCACCGCGCACCCGGCGAGGTCCTGGGCGCGGGCCCGCAGCAGGACGCGGCCGTCCGCGGTCTCGGCGAGGCTCCCGGCTGCGGGCGGGATGCGGTGCCGGGCCTCGGCGAGGGTGGTCGTGAGCACCACCTCCACCTCGTGCGTCCACGGCACCGAGCCCAGCGACTCCACCACCCGCTGGACGGCGTCAAAGCCCTCCGGCGGCTCGAAGCCGGCCTCGCCCTGCTCGGCGGACCGGATCCGGTCCAGCCGGAAGGTGCGCAGCTCACCGCTCCGGTGGTCCAGCCCGGTGGTGTACCAGCGGCCCGAGTGGAAGACCAGCCCGTACGGGTCGAACTCGCGGTCGCTCGCCGCCCCCTCGCGGTCCCGGTAGGACAGCCGGACGCGGCGCCGGCGGCGGGCCGCCTCGGCGAGCGTGAAGAGCGCGGCCGCGTCCGGGTTCGGGCCGGACGCGGGCGCCGAGGTCAGCCCGAGCGTCTGCTCCACCGCCGCGACCCGCTCGCGCAGCCGCGGAGGCAGCACCCGCTGGATCTTGGCGAGCGCCGACTCGGCGGCCTCCTCCCCCACCGACAGCCCCGACCGGCGACCGGCGAGCAGCCCGAGCACGACGGAGGCCGCCTCGTCCCCGGTGAGCATCAGCGGCGGCAGCCGGTAGCCCGGCAGCAGGCGGTAGCCGCCGTACCGGCCGCGCTCGGCCTGCACCGGGATGCCGAGGTCCACCAGCCGTGCCGTGTAGCGGCGGACTGTGCGCTCGTCCACGTCCAGCCGTTCGGCCAGCTCGGGGCCGGTGAGTCCGGGCCGGGCCTGGAGCAGTTCCAGCAGGGCGAGGACCCGGCTGACCGGGTGGTCCATGCGCACTCCTCCGATCCGGCCGGTAATCCGGTCGCGTCCTGTCCGGATTCGATCCTAGGGTCGAACCAGCGGCGGGCGCCTGCGGGTGTCATCGGCTCGCCGATCGCCGCGCCCGGCAGGGAAGTCAAGGAACGCAACAACCACGGCTGGACCAGCCTGCACCGCGAGGAATGCAAGCACGGCACGGCCGGCCCGGAGAGGACCTATCCACCATGAGCACCTTCGTACTCGTCCCCGGTTTCTGGCTCGGCGGTTGGGCCTGGGACTCGGTCGCCGACACCCTCCGCGCGGCCGGGCACACCGTCCACGCGGTGACCCTGACCGGCCTCGCCGAGCGGGCCGGCGAGGCCTCGCCCGAGGTCAGCGCCGAGACCCACATCGCCGACCTGACCGACCTGTTGACCCGCGAGGATCTCCAGGACGTGGTCCTGGTCGCCCACAGCGGTGGCACGATCGCCGTCTCCGGCGCGGCCGACCGCGTGCCGGAGCGCATCCGACGGGTCGTCTTCGTCGACTCCGGCCCGCTCGCCGACGGCATCGCCCTGCACGATCTCTGGGACCCGGCCTACCGCGCGGCGCTGGAGGCGTCGCTGGTCGACGGCTGGCGGCTGCCACTGCCCGCCTGGGACGTCCTGGCCTCCGGCGGGGCCAGTGTGGACGGCATCGACGAGGCCGGACTCGCCCGGTTCCGCCAACTGGCCACCGACCAGCCGGCCGGGACGGTCAGTGAACCGGTACGGCTGACCGGCCGGGCGGACAAGCTGCCGAAGGGCCTGATCTCGTGCTCCCTCCCGCTGGAGCAGGTCCGGGCGATGATCGCCGCCGGCCACCCGTACTTCGCGGCGCTCGGCGGCCCGGAGTGGGAGCTGCGCGAGGTGCCGACCGGGCACTGGCCGATGTTCTCCCGGCCGGCCGAGACGGCGGCGGTGCTCGCGGAGCTGGCGGCGGTCCCGACGGCCTGAGGCGGACCGGGTCCCGGGAGACGATCACGGGACCCGGGACCCGGAGCCGTGATCGTCTCCTGGGGTGCCTGCCGAGATGCCTGCCGGACCGGCCCGCCGGGGGCGCGCGCAGGATTGTCTCCCGGACTCTCCCCCGCGCTCTCCCCCGGCTTGTCCCCCGGAGGTCCCGGGCCTGTGCGGAGAGCGCACCGTCCGCGTGTTCGGCTGCGCCGGGCGGGCGAATCGTCGCAGGATGGGCACGGCGCCGGCACCCGGCCCGGCGTCGACCCCACCGACAGCTAGGGCGAGCCCGCGATGAGCCAGACTCCCACCAGTCCCACCAGTCCGACCGTCAGTGCAACCGTGAACGGGAGCGCCGCGCCGGGCTCCACGCAGGACGCCGCGAAGGACGCCGCGCCGGAGTTCCGGCGGGTCACCACCGCCGTGGTGACCGGCAGCTCCGCCGACGTCCCGTTCCACGTCGACGTGAAGGCGGGCACGCACCCACTGACCGCCGACGAGCCGGTGCGGCGCGGCGGTTCGGACAGCGGGCCGGAGCCGTTCGCCCTGCTGCTCGCCTCGCTCGGCTCCTGCACCGCGATCACCCTGCGGATGTACGCGGAGCGCAAGGAGTGGCCGCTGGAAACCGTCCGGGTCAGGCTCGGCTACGAGACGGACGGACGCAACGGCCGGATCGCACGCCGGGTCGCGCTCGCCGGCGCGCTCGACGAGGATCAGCGCGCCCGGCTGCTCGACATCTGCGAGCGCACGCCCGTCACCCTCGCGCTGCGCGCCGGGGTGGCCATCGAGACCACGGAGGACCGCGCATGACGACCACTCCTTCCGCCTCGGCCGCACCCGAGGAGTACGACGTCATCGTGGTGGGCGCCGGCCCCACCGGCGAGAACGTGGCCGACCGGACCGCCGCCGCCGGCCTGCGCACCGTGATCGTGGAGGCCGAACTGGTCGGCGGCGAGTGCTCGTACTGGGCCTGCATGCCGAGCAAGGCGCTGCTGCGCCCGGTGGCTGCGCTGGCCGGCGCCCGCGCGGTGGCCGGCTCCCGTGAGGCCGTCGGCGGCGGTGCGCTGGACCCGGCCGCGGTGCTAGCCCGGCGCGACTCGTTCACCTCGCACTGGCAGGACGACGGCCAGGTGCAGTGGCTGCGTGACACCGGCATCGACCTGGTCCGCGGCCACGGCCGGCTGGCCGGGGTCCGGGCGGTCACCGTCGAGGCCGAGGACGGCACCGAGCGGCTGCTCACCGCCCGGCAGGCCGTGGCCGTCTGCACCGGCAGCCGCCCGGTACTGCCGGAGGGCGTGCCCGGGCTGGCCGAGGCCCGGCCCTGGACCAACCGCGAGGCCACCGGTTCGCCCACCGTTCCCGGGCGGCTGGCGGTGATCGGCGGCGGCGTGGTCGGTGTCGAGATGGCCACCGCCTGGCGGGCGCTCGGCTCCGAGGTGGTGCTGCTCGTGCGCGGCGACGCCCTGCTGCCGCGGATGGAGCCGTTCGCGGGCGAGCTGGTCGCGGAGGGCCTGCGAGCGGCCGGGGTGGACGTACGGTTCGGGGTCTCGGTCGCCTCACTGGAGCGTGCGGGCGCGTCGGACGGATCGGGCGGCTCCGGCGGGTCGGAGGGCTCCCGGGTCACGCTGGTGCTGGCGGACGGTGAGCGCCTCACCGCCGACGAGGTCCTGTACGCCACCGGCCGGGCGCCGCGCACCGCGGACATCGGGCTGGAACAGGTCGGCCTCAAGCCCGGCACCTGGCTGGACGTGGACGACAGCTGCACGGTGCTCGGCGTGGACGGCCCGGGTGACGCGGGTGACGTTGGTGGCGCGGGTGGCGCGGGTGGCGCGGGTGGCGCCTGGCTGTACGCGGCGGGAGACGTCAACCACCGTGCGCTGCTCACCCACCAGGGCAAGTACCAGGCGCGGATCGCGGGCGCGACGATCGTGGCACGCGCCCAGGGGCGGACGCTGGACACCTCCCGCTGGGGCGCACACGCCGCGTCCGCCGACAGCGCCGGTGCGCCGCAGGTCGTCTTCACCGAACCGGAGGTGGCGGCCATCGGCCTCACCCTGGACGCCGCCGAACGGCAGGGCCTGCGGGTCAAGGCGGTCGACCACGACCTCGGCGCCGTCGCCGGTGCCTCGCTGTACGGCGACGACTACCGGGGGAAGGCCCGGGTCGTCTTCGACCTGGACCGGGAGGTGCTGGTGGGTGCCTGCTTCGTCGGCCCCGGGGTCGCGGAGCTGCTGCACTCGGCCACCGTGGCGGTGGTCGGCGAGGTGCCGATCGACCGGCTCTGGCACGCCGTTCCCGCGTACCCCACGATCAGCGAGGTCTGGCTGCGGCTGCTGGAGGGCTGCCGGGGCTGAGCAGGCGGAGCCCGGGGACCCGAGCCGCCGGCCCCGGGCTTCAGCCTCGGGAGCTCGGGGTCGGCGGCTCGGGGCCTCTCGCCGCCTCGGGCGGGGTCGGCGCGGCGAGGAACGTGCAGGCGTGTGCAGGCGTGTGCAGGCGCACAACCGCGCGCACACGCCCGCATCCGCGCGTACCGGCGCGTACCGGCGCGGCGAGATGTGGCCCCGGGTGGACGGCGGGACACTGGCCGGTGGAGGGATGTCCCGGGGGGCCGTTTCACCGACCAGGTGGTGTGTGGCATGACCGAGATGCTGTTGGCCGTCGGAACCGAGAAGGGCCTCCTTCTCGGCCGCAGTCGCGACCGGCTGAACTGGGAGTTCAGCGGGCCGCACTTCCCGATGAACGCGATCTACTCCGTCTCGATCGACCGCCGGGCGGGCCGGGTCCGGTTGCTGGCCGGTGCCGACAGCAGCCACTGGGGCCCGTCGGTCTGGCGCTCGGACGACCTCGGCGCGAGCTGGTTCGAACCGCCCAAGCCCGCCATCCGCTTCCCCGAGCACACCGGCGCCTCGCTCACCCGGGTCTGGCAGCTCCAGCCCGCCGGTGACGAGGCACCCGGAGTCGTCTACGCCGGAACCGAACCGGCCGCGCTGTTCCGCTCCGAGGACGGCGGCGAGACCTTCGCCCTGGTCGAGTCGCTCTGGGCCCATCCGCAGCGCACCGAGTGGGGCGCCGGCTACGGCGGCCAGGGCCTGCACACCGTCCTCACCGACCCGCGCGACGCCGAACGGCTGCTGGTCGCCGTCTCCAGCGGGGGCGTCTACCGCAGCAAGGACGGCGGCGGCACCTGGGAACCGTCCAACACCGGCCTGCGCGCCGAGTTCCTCCCCGAGGAGAACCAGTACCCCGAGTTCGGCCAGTGCGTGCACAAGATCGCCCGGGACGCCGTCAACCCCGACCGCCTCTACCTGCAGAACCACGGCGGCGTCTACCGCAGTGACGACACGGGCCTCAGCTGGCAGTTCGTCACCGACGGCCTGCCCGCCGACTTCGGTTTCGCCGTCGCCGCCCACCCGCGCCGGGCCGACACCGCCTACCTCTTCCCCCTCGGCGGCGCCGGCGACCGCATCCCGCCGGACCGCCGCTGCCGTGTCTTCCGGACCGACGACGGCGGCGACAGCTGGCACCCGCTCAGCAAGGGCCTCCCCGGCGAGGACCACTACGGTGTCGTGCTCCGCGACGCGCTCCGCACCGATGACGCCGACCCGGCCGGCATCTACTTCGGCAACCGCAACGGCGACGTCTACGGCAGCCCCGACGAGGGCGAGAGCTGGTCCCTGTTGATCTCCCACCTGCCGGACGTGCTCTGTGTCCGGGCGGCGGTGGTCGGCTGAGGCCGGGCGCTCCCCGGATCGGCTCTGCCGCCGGACTCGGCCGGCCGTGCCCTGCGCAGCCCTGCTCGACTCTGCTCGGCCCGGCCTGGCCCTGCTCGGTCCGGCTCTGCCTTGCCCCGCCCGGCCCTGCCCTGCCCTGCCCTGCCGTGATCAGCGGAGGGGGCGGAAGAAGGCCCGGATGTCGGTGACGAGGAGGTCGGGGGCCTGGAGGGAGGCGAAGTGGCCGCCGGTGTCGAACTCGGACCAGTGGGTGATGGTGTTGGACAACTCGGCCAGGCCCCGGATCGCCCGGTCACCGAGGAAGCAGGCCACGCCGGTGGGGACGCCGGACGGTGCCGGGCGGCCCCAGCCGTCGGCGGCGATCTCGCGGTAGAGGCGGGCGGCGGAGGCGGCGGTTCCGGTGAGCCAGAAGGCCGTGACGTTGGTCAGCACCGCATCCCGGGAGGGCGGCGACTGGCGGGTCGCGGTCGGGTCGTGGTCGACGAACCATTCGAGGTTCCAGGCGAGTTGGCCCACCGGGGAGTCGTTGAGGGCGTAGCCGACGGTCTGCGGACGGGTCGCCATCTGGGTGGCGTATCCGGAGTGGGCGTACCACCAGCGCCGGTTCTGCGCCGCCCGCTCGCGCTCGGCCGCCGTGAGCAGGTCGAGTTCGGCCGGGTCGACCGGGGACGACGCGTTCGGCGGCGCGTTGAGGTGCACGCCGAGCACCTCGTCCGGGGCGACACGGCCCAGTTCGGGCGAGACGATGGCGCCGAAGTCACCTCCCTGGGCCCCGTAGTGCCGGTAGCCGAGGCGGCTCATCAGCTCGGCCCAGGCCCGGGCGATCCGCCGGGTGCCCCAGCCGGTCTCCCGGGTCGGCCCCGAGTACGCGAAGCCGGGCAGCGAGGGCGCCACGACGTGGAACGCGTCCGCCGGATCGCCCCCGTGGGCCCGGGGGTCGGTGAGCGGACCGATGATCCGGTCGAAGTCGTGCACGGTGCTCGGCCAGCCGTGGGTGAGGATCAGCGGGATCGCGCCCGGCTCCGGGGACCGGACGTGCAGGAAGTGCAGGTGCTGCCCGTCGACGACGGTGGTGAACTGCGGCAGCTCGTTCAGCCGCGCCTCGTGCACACGCCAGTCGTAGCCCTCCGCCCAGTACGCGGCAAGCTCCCGCAGGTACGGCAGAGCGACCCCGTATTCCCAGCCCACACCCGGCAGTTCGTCGGGCCAGCGGGTGCGGGCAAGACGGAGCCGGAGGTCGTCCAGCTCGACCTGCGGGAAGTCGATGCGGAAAGGGGTGATCTTCTCCATGCGGCCGAGGCTAGGGAGCATGTAGGTCAGCGGGTGGCCGACATCGCGCCACACGGTTCGGCGGACGCAGGACGGCAGGACACCGGTCGGCGGGGCACGGTTCGGCGAGGCGCAGCCGGTGGGGTGCAGGGCGGTGGGGCGCAGGGCGGTGGGGCGCAGGGCGGCAACGCGCCGTTTACTGGGGCGCAGGACGGCGAGAAGGCAGGTCGGCGAGGGGGCGGGCCGCGTGCTGAGGGACCGGCATCCACCGCGGCGGCGGCGCCGACGCGCCGGGCGTCCGGTGGGGCGAGAGTCCGCCCGACACGCTGGACGCCGCCCCGGAGGCGACCCGGCGCGCACCAGCCTCACCGTGCTGCTGCCCGAAGCCTTCGCCTCCGAGGTCCGCCGGAAGCCCGGGTGCGCCACCGCGGCTCCCGTTCGCGGCTTCGGCTTCCTCGACCTGCCCGGTGACGGCCCGGGCGGGTCATCCTGTTGATTCCGGTGATTCCGGGACGGCCGCCCGTCGAGCATGGCGGGCGGACCTTGACCCTCGACGATCGGACGGACGGCGTGACGGAGAAGGAATCCGACTGGGAGTTCGGACGGGACATCGACGGCCTTCCTGTGGTGCGGTTCGTACGGGGTGAACGGGAGGGGCGGCCCTGGGCCGACCTGCTGACGGTGCCGACCCCGGGTGAGATCGGGGCCGAGATCCGGGGCTGGGTCGGGGCCGAGATCGGGGGCGGCGTCGTCAGCGCCGCCGATCCGGTGGAGTTCGTGCTGTCGTCCATGTCCGGCTGGGTGGTCTCCGGTTCCGTCGAGTTCGGCGAGCAGTTGCTCCGCCGTGGCGCGACCGTGCTCCGGCACGGCCACACCATGTACCGGGACCTCGCCGGCGATCCCCCTTCCACCGGCTGGGCCGCGTGGGCGCGGACCCCGCTGCGGGACGGGCTCCGCGCGGTACCGTGCGACCGTGACGCCGAGGAGGTGCTGCCCGCCTGCCTCGCCGCCTACGGCCCGGCGCATCCCGACCACCGGCCGGGCCGCGAGCAGGAGCTGCGACTCCTCCTCTCCGGCCGCCTCATCGGGCCGGTGCTGCCGGCCGCGACCCTGGCGGTCGACACCGACGACCGGGTCGTCGCCGGTGTCGTCCTGAACCACTTCGAGGGCGTGCCCTGGGTCGCGAACGTCTTCCGGCACCCCGGGCACAGCTACCCCGGCCTCGGTCGCGACCTGCTGCGCCGCTCGCTGGCCGGCCTCGCCCTGGCCGGATCCGACCGGGTCGGCCTCGCGGTGTCCGAGGGCAACCCCGCCCGTCGCGTGTACGAGGCGCTCGGCTTCCGGCTGGACCACTCCTCGCTGTCGGTGATCGTCCCCTGAGCAGCGTCACCCGGAGAGGTGGCCCGGCGTCACGGGCGGGCGAGCTCCAGGACGACGATCCCGGCGAGGACGGTGGCACTGGCGGTCATCCGCAGCCGGCCGAGGCGCTCGCGGAAGACGACCGTGGCTATCACCGCCGCGATGACGATGCTCGTCTCCCGCAGGGCGGCGATGGTGGCGAGGTTCCCCCGGGACTGCGCCCAGACCACCAGTCCGTACGCGGTCAGCGAGAGCACCCCGCCGACGATCCCGACCGGCACCACCGAGCCGCGGCACCCGGCCAGGAGACTCCGACCGCGCCGCATCCAGGCGATCAGGGCCAGGACCGGCCCCTGCAGAAGGAAGAGCCAGGCGACGTAGCCGCCGACCGTCCCGGCGTGCCGCACACCGCTGCCGTCCGACACCGTGTACGCGGCGATCATCACGCCGGTGCCGGCGGCCGCACCGAGGGCGGGCAGCTGCGCCCGCCCGGGTATCCCCTTGGCGAAGGCGAGCCCGATCAGGCCGCAGGAGATCACCAGGACGCCGAGCAGCTCCCCGCCGCCGAGCCCCTGCCCGAGCACCGTCACCGAGAGCAGCGCCACCAGCAGCGGCGCCGAGCCGCGGGCGATCGGGTACATCTGCCCGAAGTCCCCGAGCTGGTAGGCGCGGAGGAGCAGGACCTGGGACGTCACCTGCATCGTCACCGAGGCCAGGAGGAACGGCCAGGACTCCGCGGCCGGCAACGGGTTGAGCGCGACCAGGACCAGCGCACAGGCCGTGTAGGCGAGGTTGATCAGGGCGAAGCCGACCAGCTTGTCCTGGATCCGGTGGGCCAGCCCGTTCCAGACGGCGTGCAGGACCGCCGCGGCGAGTACGGCGACGGGCACGGACGCCGCCGCCCCGCCGCCCGGCAGCGCGAGCGCGGTTTCAGGCATGGCAAAGCTCCCCTCCAGCAGGTCTGGAACCGAATTCCAAGCTACACTAGATCCATGGAAGACCGTTCCGACTTTTCTCCCCTGGAATCCCAGCTGGCCGCCCACATCCGCGCGCACCTCGGCGAGCTGCGCGGCACCGAGGCCCGTGTCGCCCAGGTCGTCCTCGACCGGGGCGCCGATCTGGTCCACCTGAGCGTGAGCGACGTCGCCGAGCTGGCCGGCACCGCGTCCTCGTCCGTGGTCCGCGCCTGCCAGCGGCTCGGGTTCCGCGGCTACCAGGAGCTGAAGATCGCGGCCGTCCGCCAGGCCCCGGCCCCCGCGCCCTCCCCCGCCGACGAGCGGGACCCGGCCGCCCGGGCACTCGCCGACACCGTCCGGGCCGCCCGCGAGGCGCTCGACGGGATGGCCACCACCCTCACGGCGGACGATCTGCGCGCGGCGGCCGAGGCGCTGGACGAGGCCCGCCACGTCCTGCTCGTCGGCGCCGGCCTCTCCGGCGCGGTCGCCCTGGACGCCGCCTACCGGCTGCGCGCCCTCGGCCTCCCGGTCGACGCCCCCGCCGACCTGCTCACCGCCCAGCTCGCCGCCGCCCAGCTTCCGCCCACCGCGGTCTGCCTGGCCGTCAGCCACACCGGCGCGACGCAGGCGGTGGTCGACATCGCCCGCCGCGCCGGCGACTCCGGCGCGACCGTGATCGCCCTCACCAGCTACGCCCGCTCCCCCCTCACCGAGGTGGCCACCCACACCCTCGTGGCCGGCGGCCAGGACCTCGTCTTCGGACTGGAGACCACTGCCAGCCGCATCACCCATCTGACGGCGGTCGACGCACTGACGCTCACCCTGCTGGCGAGGAGGGGGGAGACGGCGAAGCGGGCGCTCGACCGCTCGGCGGACGTCACGGCGGACCAGCTGTACTGACCGTGGTCGGGACGGCCGCCGGGTGTCGCGGATCTCCGGCCGGACCTGTCACCGGTGGTGTGTAGGCTCGCGGGCATGGCGAGGGTGACGCGGGACGATGTGGCGAGGGCGGCGGGCACGTCTACCGCGGTTGTCAGTTATGTGATCAACGACGGCCCGCGCCCGGTGGCGGCGGCGACCCGGGCGCGCGTCCTGGCGGCGGTCGAGGAGCTCGGCTACCGGCCGAACCGGGTCGCGCAGGCGATGGCCCGCCGGCGGACCAACCTGATCGGCATGGTCGTGCCGGACGCCCGGCAGCCCTTCTTCGCGGGGCTCGCCCACATGGTGGAGCAGGCGGCGGCGGAGCGCGGCCGGCTGCTGCTCATCGGGAACTCGGACTACGCGGACGAGCGCGAGGCCCACTACATCCGGGCGTTCCTCGGGATGCAGGTGGACGGCCTGATCCTGGTGACGCAGGACCCGTCCGTCCCCGGGGCCGCCGGGATCGAGGCCGCCGACGGCACGCCCGTCGTACTGCTGCACCACCGGGCGGAGACCGCGAGCGGGGTCGCCGTCGTCGCGGACGACGAGGGCGGGGCGCAGGAGGCGGTGCGGCACCTGCTGGCGCACGGCCACACCGAGGTGCACTGCTTCGGCGGCACGTTCGCGCTCAGCCCGAACGACCCGGTGACCGCCCGGACCGCCGGATGGGCCGCCGCCCTCGCCGAGGCCGGCCTCACGGCCGAGGGGCGCCTCACCGCCGCACCGTTCGACCGGGTCCGGGCGCACGCCGAAGCCCGCGCGCTGCTGAGCCGCCCCGGCCGCCCGTCCGCCGTCTTCTGCGCGACGGACGACCAGGCGATCGGCCTGCTCAGGGCCGCCGACGACCTGGGCATCCGGGTCCCGGAGGACCTCGCGGTCGCCGCGTTCGACGACATCGCCGAGGCCGTCATCGCCGGACCACCGCTCACCACCGTGGCCGCCGCACAGGACGAGATGGCGCGCGCCGCCGTCGACCTGGTCCTGAAGGCCCAGGCGGACGACCAGCCCGCCCCGGCGGGCGCGCGGACGTTCCCCGCGCGCCTGGTGGTCCGCCGCTCCTGCGGCTGCCGGCCGGAGGGCGACTGACCCGGGGCAGCCTCCCCCGGGCCGGTGACCCGAGGGGGGCACCGCAAAGGCGCTTTCCGCAAGGGCGGTTGCCGCATAGTCAGTTGCCGCAGAGTCAGTTGCCGCAGAGTCAGTTGCCACGATGCCAGGTGGCATGAATGCGGTTGCACCCATGGGCAAGGTCCCCGACGATCCCGTCCATGACCGCCGCCGACCAGCCCCGCACCGCCGACCACCCGCGCGCCGCAGAGCGGAGCCTGCCCGCCGACCCCGCCGACCCCGCTGACCCCACCGACCCCGCTGACCCCACCGACGCCGCGCGCCCGGTGGCGCTGGTGACCGGGGTCGGCCGCACGGTCGGCATCGGCGCGGGCATCGCGACCCGCCTCGCGGCGGCCGGCTGGGACATCGCCTTCACTTACTGGACGCCCTACGACCGGCGGATGGCCTGGGGTGCCGAGCCGGGTGCGGCCGAGGCCGTCGCCGCGTCCGTCGCCCGGCACGGGGGCACCAGCAGCGCCCACGAGGCCGACCTTGCCGACCCGGACGTCCCGGCCCGGCTCTTCGACGAGGTCGAACACCGGCACGGCACGGTCACCGCACTGGTGATGTGCCACTGCGAGTCGGTCGACTCCGGGCTGCTCGACACCACCGTCGAGAGCTTCGACCGGCACTTCGCGGTCAACGCGCGCGCCACCTGGCTCCTGGTCCGCGAGTTCGGCCTGCGCTTCGCCGGCGCGCCCGGGGCCGGCCGGATCGTCGCCCTGACCAGCGACCACACCGTCGGCAACCTCCCGTACGGCGCGAGCAAGGGCGCGCTGGACCGGATCACGCTCGCCGCTGCGCACGAGCTCGCCGCCCTCGGAGTCACCGCCAACGTCGTCAACCCCGGCCCGGTGGACACCGGTTGGATGGACGACGAGGCCCGCGGGAAGGTGCTCCGCCGAACGCCGCTCGGCCGCCTCGGCACCCCGCAGGACACGGCGCACCTGGTCGAGTTCCTCTGTTCCCCGCAGGGCCAGTGGATCAACGGCCAACTGCTGGCCAGCAACGGCGGGCTCACCTGAGCGGCCGCAGCCGCCCATCGGCCCGCCGACCCACCGCAGCCACCGACCCACCGCGACCCGCGACCCGCGACCCGCGACCCGCGACCGGACCGTCACGAGCCCCCCGGGCTCCCGGGCTCGCGCCCCACAGCTCTCCCCTACAGCTCTCCCCTACAGCTCGCCCGACGGCACGGCCGCCACCGCCGCGTACAGGATGTCGCGCAGGCCGGGGAGCGCCTCCTGGTCCTCCCGCCAGACCAGCCGGAGGCTGAGGTCCGGGAGCGGGAGGTCGAGGGCGACGAGGGCGCCGGAGTGGAGGCCGTCGGCGACGGCGAACCGGGGCAGCAGGGTGATGCCGAGACCGTGCTCGGCCCAGGCCCGCATGACCGGGACGCCGCCGGCCCGGACGCGCTTGGGGCCGGGGCCGAGGATCCGGTCACCGGCCATCCAGAAGGAGCACTCGGGGACGTTGACCAGGAGCCGTTCGCCGTGGAGGTCCGCGGAGGTCAGCTCCGTACGGGCGGCGAGGCGGTGGCCGGGCGCGGCGACCAGGGTGAGCGGGACGGGGTCGAGGTCGAGGAAGGCGAGCGGCCCGGCCGGGGCGGGGAAGCCGAGTCCGCCGAGGTCGCTGCCGGAGTCCAGCAGCAGGGCCGCTTCGAGCCGGCCCTCCGTCACGTCGGAGAGCAGGCCGTCGCGGGCGCGGTCTGAGTGCACCTCGACGTCGATGTCGGGCCGGCGTTCGGCGAGCCGGGCGAGGACCTGCGGCACGTGGGAGCCGGCGATGGTCTCCAGCGCGCCGAGCCGCAACAGCCGCCGCTCGCCGCGGACTTCGCGGACCGCCCGCTCGGCCTGGGCCAGCAGCGAACGCGCCCAGGGCCGGAGACGCCGCCCGGCGGCGGTGAGGCCCATCCCCTTGGGCCCGCGGACGAACAGGGCCTCTCCGAGCGCGACTTCGAGGGTCCGGATCTGCTGGGAGACGGACGAGGGGGCGAGGTCGAGTGCGACGGCGGCGTCGGTGACGGTGCGGTGACGGGCGACGGCCTCGAAGGTCCTGAGTTGGCGTAGCTCCACGCCGTAGGGAGACAACGCCGGGCGTTCGGAAATTCCGAACGGAGCGTGCGCCCCGGACGGTGGAGCCCCCGGCCCGCCGGAGCGCAGAGTCACCGGCATGACCCTTCTGACCTCACCGGCCGACCCCGCGTCGGCCACCACCCCGCCCGGGCGGCGGCGCGCGCTGGCGGGCATCGCGCTCGGCTACTTCATGGTGCTGCTGGACATGACCGTGCTCTCGGTGGCCGAGCCCGATCTCGCCGCCTCGCTCGGTACCTCGGTGGCCGGGCTCCAGTGGGCGACCACCGGCTACACCGTGGTGTTCGCCGCGTTGCTGCTGTCGGCGGGCGCGGCGGCGGACCGCTACGGCGCCGAGCGGCTGTTCCGGGGCGGGATCGCCGTGTTCGCGCTCGCCTCCCTGCTCAGCGCGTTCGCGCCCGCGCTCTGGGCGCTCGTCCTGCTGCGCGCCGTGCTGGGGGCCGCCGCGGCCGCGAGCGTGCCGGCCATGATGGTGATGATCGCCCGGCTCTACCCGGAGCCGGCGGCACGGGCGCGCGCGGTCTCGGCCTGGGCGGCGACCAGCGGCGCGGCCGTGGCGACCGGCCCGCTCGCGGGCGGCGCACTGGTCGAGTGGGCCGGCTGGCGGGCGGTCTTCCTGGTCAACGTGCCCGTCGGCACGGCCGTTCTGGCGCTGACCGCCGGCCGCGCGGTGGCCTGCCCGCGCGGCCGGCGCCGGATCGACTGGCCCGCCCAGCTGGCCGCCGCCGCGGCGCTGGCCCTGCTCACGGACGCGCTGATCGCCGCCGGCGCGCAGGCGTGGGCCCACGCGGCCTGCTCGGCGGCCGGGTTCGGGGTGTCGGCGATGGCACTCGGACGGCTGGAAGGGCGCAGCCAGGCACCGGTGCTGAACCGGGCCCTGCTCCGTTCCGCCCGGGTACGGGCGGGGCTGCTGGCCGGCGCGGCGGTGAACTTCGCACTGACCGGCGGCCTGTTCGTGCTGCCGCTGCTGCTCCAGGAGAGGTGGCGCCTCGGCCCGTTGCAGACCGGCCTCGCCTTCCTGCCGCTGACCGTCCCGTTCGCCGTCAACCCGCCGTTCACGGGCCGGATCGTGGCGCGGGTCGGTACCCGGCCGCCGATTCTGGCGGGTCTCGCCCTGCTGACCGGCGGCGCCGCGGTGCTCGCCGGGACGGTCTTCGCCGGGGGCGGCTACGCCTGGCTGGCGGTGGGCCTGTTGATGACCGGCTTCGGGGTCTCGTACGTGCTGCCGGCCCTGGTCGCGGCCGTCATCGGTGTCGCCCCGGAGGGCACGGCCGGCGCGGTGGGCGGGCTGCTGAACGCCGTCCGGCAGGTCGGCGCGACGCTGGGAGTGGTGGTGATGGGCGCCGCCGTGTCCGTGGACACGGGGTGGGCGCTGGCGGCGTCGGCGGTGGTGTGTGCGGTCGCCTGGCGCGCGTTCGCGCAGGCGGGTCGCGGTGGGGGCGCGAGGCCCTGACGGTGCGCCGACGCGCGCGGGCCGCCCGCAGAGGCACCGGCCCGCGGACGGACGGGGGCCGGCCGGGAGGAGTCGGTCCTTCCGGCCGGGTCAGTCCTTCCGGCCGGGTCAGTCCTTCCGGCCCGTCACGGCGACGGTGACGCCGAGGCCGATCATGGTGAGCCCGCCGGCCCCGCCGACCAGGGCCAGCCGCTGCGGTGAACGGGCGAACCAGTCGCGTGTGGTGGCCGCGACCAGGCCCCACACGCTGTCGGAGACGACCGCGATCGCATTGAAGATCAGGCCGAGCAGCAGCATCTGGACCGCGACGTGCCCCCGCTCGCGGTCCACGAACTGCGGCAGGACGGCAGCGAAGAAGATCATGGTCTTGGGGTTGGCCACACCGACCGCGAACCCCTCCCACAGTGTGCGCAGGCCGCCGTGCGCAGGGCCCTCACCGGCGAACACGGCCTGGAACGAACCGCGTTGCCGCACCGCCTTGACGCCGAGGTACACCAGGTACGCGGCGCCGGCGAGCTTCAGTCCCGTGTAGACGAGCACCGAGCGCTCCACGACCGCCCCGACTCCGAAGGCCACGGCCACGACGAGTGCGTACGCTCCGAGCGTGTTCCCCACCACGGTGGTCAGGGCGGCCCGGCGACCCTGCGCGAGGGCCCGCCCGATCACGAACAGCACACTGGGACCGGGGATCACGATCAGCAGGAAGGACATGGCCGCGAATGCCAGAAGTCGGTCGGTCGACACCATGCGGCCCATGTAAGCACGGCGGCCGCCGCCGCCCCCAGTGCTTTACGGAGCGGGGACCAGGTCCCGCACATCACGATCCCCCGGTCGGCGTGCAACTCTTCGATTGCACCACCCTCCCCAACGTGCAACCCTAGAGTTGCACCCGTTGGCAGCAACCAAGGAGCACAACATGAGCGACGACCGGATCGAGCGCGAGATCCTGATCGAGGCACCCGTGGAGCGGGTGTGGCCGCTGGTGGCCCAGCCCGGATTCTGGGTCGCCGAGGAGGCGAGCCTGGCCGGCACCACGGCCGAGGAGGGCGAGTCGACCGTCGTGACCAACCCCGAGTACGGCGAGTTCCCCGTGTGGGTGGAGAAGGTCGAACCGCCGACCTACCTGGCCTACCGCTGGGCCAGCGCCTTCCCCGGCGAGGAGCTGCGCGCGGACAACAGCACCCTCGTCGAGTTCACGCTCTCCCAGGAGGGCGACAACACGCGCCTGCGCGTCGTGGAGAGCGGGTTCGCGGCGCTGGCCGGCTCCGAGGAGCTGCGCAGCCAGGCCCTGAAGGACAACACCGGCGGCTGGCCGCAGGTGCTGGACGCCTTCAAGAAGCGCGTCGAAGAGTCGTCGGTGTGACCGGCACGCACCCGGAGGGTCCAGAACAGGGGCAGCCGGGCGTTCGGGGCGAACCGGGCGTTCCGGGTGAACCGGTGGACAGCGTGCTCGCCGCGCTGGCCGACCCGACCCGGCGCCTGCTGCTCGACCTGCTCGCCGCCCACGGCGAGGCCAGTGCGACCACCCTCGCCGGGCAACTCCCCGTCTCGCGGCAGGCCGTGGTCAAGCACCTCGCCGTCCTGGACGCGGCCGGCCTGGTCACCGGCGGCCGGGTCGGCCGGGAGGTCCGGTACGCGGTACGGCCGGCCGCCCTTGACGCCACGGCGCGCTGGATGGCGGCACTGGCCACCAACTGGGACCGCCGACTGGCCGCCGTCAAACGCCTCGCGGAAGCGGCGGAGCACGGGCCACGGGAGACACGGGAAGTACGGGAAGTACGGGAAGTACGGGAGGCAGGGGAGCCGAACCGGGAGGGAGGCACCGGGACCGGCACCGCTACCTGAGCAGGGTCCGCCGTCAGCGTGCGTGCCTCGCGCGGTGGCGGCGGACCGCGTCACGGTTGGCGCACCGCTGGGAGCAGTAACGCTGCCGCCCGGTGCGCGTGGCGTCGGCGAAGATCGTGGTGCACTCGGCGACCGCGCACCGGCCGAGGCGGTGCATGCCCCGCCCGACCAGGTGCAGTGCGGTGCCGACGGCGATCAGCGAGCAGAGCAGCCGACCGAGCGGCTGCCGGTCGTCCCGGTAGTGCAGGTGCCAGCCGTCGCCGGAGTGGTCGGTCAGCCGCGGATGGTCCGCGGCGGCGGCCAGCATCCGGTTGAGCAGCGCGGCGCGCTCGCGCTCGTCGACGGCGTCGACCACCTTCTCCCAGGCGTCCAGCACGGCCGCCGCGCGCTCCAGGTCCTGCGGCGTGGCCGGGCCGTCCACCACGAGCCCGGCCGCGCGGCAGCGGTCGGCGAGCTCCTCGGCGGTGGTGGGGCGCCGGTTGGCGAGGTCGGCGGCCAGCTTCACGGCGTCCTCGCCGTAAGGGTTGAGGTGCACAAGACCATGACAGCACGCTGGTGGGCATGAGTCACCCCGTCGCACACCGAACCCCTGTAAGGCCGGCCGTCGAGAGCGATGTCGCCGAACTCGTACGCCTGCGGGCGTTGTTGTTCGAACACCTCGGCGGCGAGTACTTCAACCCCGCTTCGGCGGACGACAGTTGGCGGGCGGCACTGGCCGACGTCCTGAAGCGGCAGCTCGCAGCAGGCGCCATGCGGATCCTCGTCGTGGACGGCGAGGACGGTGACGGCCTCGCCGCCTGCGGCATCGGCTCGGTCGAACAGCGGCTCCCCGGTCCGCACCTGCGCAACGGCCGGGTCGGCCTGGTGATCGGCGTCGTCACCGCCCCCGCGTACCGGCGGCGCGGCCACAGCCGCGCGATCATGCACGGCCTGCTCGACTGGTTCCGCGAGCGCGACGTCGCCCGCGTCGACCTGTACGCCTCCCACGAGGGCGAACCGCTTTACCGCGCGCTCGGCTTCACGGACCATCCCGATCCGGCCCTGTACTGGCGCCCGTGACCGGCCGCAACCTGCCGGCGGCCGGCACTCCCGCCACCGCTCCCACTGCTCCCCCCGGTCCGGCCGCCGTTCCAGCCACCGCTCCGGCCCCGGCCCCCGCCGATGCCTCGCCGCCTGCCGGCCGGTACCGGTGGGCCGTCCTCGGCATCGCCACCTTCACCCAGGCCGCGTCCTGCTTCTTCGTCCAGGGCATCGGAGCCATGGGCGTCCCGCTCCAGCGTGACCTGGACCTGAGCACCGCCCAGCTCGGACTCCTGCTCTCGGCGGCCCAGTTCGTCCCGTTGGCCGGCCTTCTGGTGGCCGGGGAGCTGCTGGACCGCTACAACGAGCGCTGGGTCGTCGGGATCGGCGCCTGCGTGGTCGCCGCCGCCCTCGCCGCGGGCAGCCTGGCGCAGGGCTTCGGCTCGCTGCTCCTCCTCCTGCTGGTCGTCGGCGCGGGTTACAGCACCGCGCAGCCCGGCGGGAGCAAGTCGGTGGCGTCCTGGTTCGCCCCGTCCCGGCGGGGCTTCGCGATGGGCGTCCGCCAGGCGGGCCTACCGCTGGGCGGGGCGCTCGCCGCCGCCGTCCTGCCCCGCCTCGCCGACACCTACGGCCTGTGGGCGGCGTTCGCGGCCGGTGGGCTCGTAGCACTGCTGGGAGCCGGGGTCTTCATGGGCTGCTACCGGCAACCGCCCGCCACTGACGCCCCGGGTACTCCCGGCGGTCGGGGCACTCCGGGCACTCCGGGCACTCCGGGCACTCCGGCCGGGAAGGGTCCGCACGTCCCGCTCGCGGAGCAACTCGGCGACCGGGTACGGATGCTGCGGGAACCGGCCATGGTGAACGTCGTGCTCTCCGGCATGAGCCTGATCTCGGTCCAGTGCGGCATCGGCGTTCTGACGGCGCTGTACCTCCACGGCACGACGGCGCTCGGGCCCGGTCCGACAGCCGCCGTCCTCGTCGCGGTGCAGGGCGCGGGAGTGGCCGGGCGCATCTGCCTGGCCACCTGGAGCGACCGCAGTCGCTCCGGTCGCTACACCCCCGTACTGGCGTGCATGGCCGCGGTGGTCGTGGGGCTCGTGGCACTGCTGACGCCCCTCGGCCAGGCGCCGCTCGCGGCCTGCGTGTTGTTCACCTGGCTGGGGTTCTTCGGCATCGGCTGGTACGGCCCGTGGGTCGCCCACGTGGCCGAGTCGGCCCCACCGGGCAGAACGGGCTCCGCGCTCGGCCTGGTCATGGCGGTCACCCAGCTCGCCGTCATCCTCGCTCCGCCCGCCATCGGCCTGCTCAAGGACTCCGCCGACGGGTTCGCACCGGTCTGGGGAGTCCTGGCAGCGGCGACCGCACTGGCTCTGACGGTCGGCGTCCGCGGCGAACGCCGACGGCGGCGGACGGTCACGACGACCTGAGGACGCGCCGACGGCCCGGAGGCGTGAACCTCCGGGCCGTCGGCCGGGCGTGCCCACACCCGCGTCCCCTGCCCCCGTACACCCGCACTCGGGGCACGGGGGTACGGGCGGCCGCGCGCGGCGGTCCCCCTGCCTACCGGGCCGGGATGATCCCGGTCAGCCACTTGAAGGTCGGGACGACCAGCGGCTTCCAGGTCGACGTGAGGTGGGCGCCGGTGGTCTCGACGGGGGTGATGCTGGTGGGGCTCTTGGCGGCCTGCTGGAGGGCGGTCGCGTCCTCCAGGCCGTCGCCGCGCTTGCCCGTCACGTAGAGCGCGACGTTCGGCGGGGTGGGGGCGTGGGTGAGGATGTAGAGCGGGTTGGAGGTCTCGCGCAGCTTCGGGTCCTTGGCGGTCAGCGAGACGGGCTCGCCGGCCGGGTCGTTGTAGCCCGACATGCTGACCGCCGCACGGTAGCGGTTGGGGTGGGACAGGGCGAGGCGGGTGGCGCAGTGGGCGCCGGCCGAGTAGCCGGACAGGGCCCAGCGGTCGGCGGTGGTGTCGGCCCGGAAGTTGTCCATGACCATCTGCGGCACGTCACGCGAGAGCCAGGTGTCGGCGTTGACCTTGCCCGGGACGTCGGCGCAGCCCGTGTCGGTCTTGCCGAGGAGGGTGACGCGTGGCGAGACCAGGATGAAGGGCGTCACCTGCCCTGACTTCATGAGTGGTTCGAGTTGCTTGGTCGCGTCCATGGTCTCGCCGAACCAGGCGCTGGAGGATCCCGGGTAGCCGACGAGCAGCTCGACCACCGGGAAGGTCTTGTCCTTGTACGCGGGGTCGTCGTACTGCGGGGGCGTCCAGACCAGGACCTCGCCGTCGACGCCGGAGAGTTTGCCCTTGAGGTCGGCCTGCTTCACGCTCCTGGGCACGGCGTCGGAGTCGGGCGCGTGGAAGGCCTGCGGGACCTTGGGCGCGGACGTGGCGGAGGCCCCGGCGGAGGCCCCCGCGGACGCGGCGGCCCGGTCCCCGGCGAGGCCCTCGTCCTTCGGGGGCACGGGGACGGCGCGGACGTGGTTCGAGGTGCCCAGCAGGTCGCCCCAGCTGTCGTAGAGCTGGTTCTCGTTGTTGACCACCACGAACACCAGGGTCACGGCGGTGAACTGACAGAGCAGGATGGTCCCGAAGTAGGAGAGCGCCCGCAGCGGGCCGCGCCACGGCCTGGCGGCCGGCACCGGCCGGCCCGCACCCGGTGCGCCCTGCTGCGTGGCGGGCTCCCCCTGGTCCGGGTTCGGCGCGCCCTGCTCCGCCGCCTGCGTGCCCGAATCGGCGGTGGGCGTGCCCGATTCGGCTGTGGGCTGCGGGTGCTGAGTGCCCGGCACCCGCCTGAAGACCCCTCTGCCCCGCCACTGCGCCATGGCCAGCGCGAGGGAACCCACGAACAGCACGATCGTGAGGACGAAGAAGGGAGTGCCAGTCAGGTTCATCGCGTTCCGGTGCCCAGTTCCTGTGCCGCCCGGGCCCGTGTGCCCGGTGACAGGAGAGACAGCAAGGAACGGCCGTTCGGTTGCCCGTTCCTGGGAGCAACCTGGGAGCCCGGGACGCAGCGGCGGGACGCGGGCCACGAGGCCGGATCAGCAGGTGGTCCCCCGGCGTCGGAGTCGGAGCGGCCGGGCTCAGAGCGGCCGGGCGTCCTCCCGCTGCCCCCGCAGCCCGCGCGGCGCGCCCGGACCGCCCGGACCGCGGAACGGCAGTGTCCGGCTGAGGACGAGATTGGTGGTCGTGCTCCCGAACTGGGCCAGTGCGTCCACGACCTCCTCCAGGTGGCCCATCGACGTGGTCGCCACCTTCAGGACGTAACAGTCGTCGCCCGTGGTCCGCAGGCACTCCAGGATCTCCGGGCGTTCATTCACCAGCCGGCGCAGCGGCTCGTGCCGCGTCCCCGGCCCCGGGTACTTCAGGCGGACCACCGCCAGCACCGCGTGCCCGGTCCGTTCCAGGTCCACCTCCGCGCGGTAGCCGGTGATCACCCCGGCCGCCTCCAGCCGCCGCACCCGTTCCGTCGTCGCCGACGCGCTCAGGTTCACCCGCCGTGCCAGCTCCGTGAACGGGAGCCGGCCGTCCTGCTGGAGCTCGGCGAGGATCGCCCAGTCCGTCTCGTCAAGACTCTCGGTCATCCGCCCAGATTACCGGTGAATCCACGGCCGAACCGCGTCCGAACAGGCCGGAATCCCTTCTGGAGACCCGGACCGCCTGACTAGCCTTGGCGTCGTGAAGATCGGAGTCAACGTCCTCAACTTCGGCCCCGGCGCGGACCCGGGAGTCCTGCGCAGCTGGGCTCTCACCGTGGAAGGCCTGGGCTTCGACCTGCTGATGGTCTCGGACCACGTCGCCATCACGTCCGACGTCGCCGAGCGCTACCCGGCCCCCTTCTACGAACCGTTCACCACCCTCTCCTGGCTGGCCGGCATCACCACCCGGATCCGCCTCGGCACGACCGTCCTCATCGCCCCCTACCGGCACCCGCTGCTCACCGCCCGGATGGCCGCCAACCTGAACGAGCTGAGCGACGGCCGGCTGGTCCTCGGGGTGGGGGTGGGCTGGGCCCGGCAGGAGTTCGCCGCCCTCGGCATCCCCTTCGAGCGCCGCGGACGGCTGACCGACGACCACCTCCGGGCCGTCCGGGCCGCCTGGGCGGACACCGCCGCCTACGGAAGCCGTCGGATTCCCGTCTGGGTCGGCGGCAACAGCGAGGCGGGCCTGCGCCGGGCCGTGCGGCTCGGGGACGCCTGGCACCCGTTGCGCTGCACCATGCCGGTGCTGCGCGAGTCCGTGGCCAGGCTCAAGGAGCTCGCGGACGAACAGCAGCTCCCCGTACCCGCCTTCGCGCCCCGGATCGCGCTCAAGCCCACCGCGACGCCCCTCGACGGGCCGCAACGGCTCGCCGGGGAGGGCACGATCGACCAGATCATGGCCGACCTCGACCAGCTGCGGCTGCTGGGCGCCGACACCGTCGTCCTCGACCCCTACGGCGGCGACCCCCGCGAAACCCTCCACCCCGAGACGGCCTGGCGGTCACTCGCCACGGTGGCCGCCCAGTTCCGCCCACCCCGCACCCGTACGGAGCACTCATGACCACCCCCGACGACCACCCCCTCCTCCGGCGAGCCATCGCGCTCGCGGCCGAGGCACGCGCGAGCGGCAACCCGCCGTACGGATCGCTGCTGGCCGGGCCGGACGGCACCGTACTGGCCGAGGAGCGCAACACGACCCTCACCGACCGGGACATCACCGCGCACCCGGAGCTGAAGCTGGCGCGCTGGGCCGCACGTGAGCTGGACGCCGTCACGGCGGCGCGGACCACGATGTACACCAGCTGCCAGCCGTGCGGGATGTGCGAGGCCGTCATCCAGCAGGCGGGCCTGCAGCGGGTGGTGTTCGCGCTGTCCGGCGAACAGCTCCTGGCCATCCGTCCGGGCAGCGGCCGCCGGCCCGTCCCGCAGGACGGCCCGGCACTGCACGACGAGGTGCGGGCGGTGGTGGAGGGGTACTACCGCTGACCCCGCGGCAGGGCGGGGGCGGCGGCAGGACGGACGGGCACGACGGCGGCACGACGGCGGCGCAACGGGCCGTCACGACGGCGGCACGACGGACGGGCACGACGGCGGCACAACGGATCGGCACCGGCCGCAACGACGGACCGGACCGGCCGGTCGCCTCACGGACACGCCGGCCGTTCACCGGGCGCGGGGGGCTCGGTGAACGGCCGGCGCCGCTTGTCCCACGCGGGCGCGCCCGCCTGGTGCACTGGTCCCGGGACGCACTCGGGACCACGGCCTCATGCCCCCCGTCCTGGCGAATTCCTAACGTGAGAGCACGCGTTGGGCAGTCACCCCGGGTAACCGGACGCCACCTCACGCGGACCGGGCCGGACTTCCGGCCCGGGAGTTCCGACAGCGAAGCACTGGAGGATCCCAGATGAGTTGGAACCAATTCACGCTCTCCTCGGCCGGCAGCTCGGACCTGTCGAGCCGGGTGGCCGCGGTCTCCCGGATCGACGGCAGCATGGAGGTCTGGTGGGTCGCGCCGAACGGCTCGGTCCAGGGGGCCTACTGGTACGACGGTTCGCCGTGGAAGCGCTACGAGCTGGCGCCCGCCGGCAGCGCCTCCGTCAACGGCGGCATCGCCGCCGTCTCGCGCATCCCCGGCAGCATGGAGGTCTTCTTCATCGGGGCCAACGGCTCGGTGCAGGACCGCTACTGGTACGAGGGCTCCACCTGGCAGGCCTTCGAACTCGCACCCCCCGGCAGCGCCGCCACCACCGGCGGAATCGCCGCCGTCTCGCGCATCCCCGGCAGCATGGAGGTCTTCTTCATCGGCGGGAACGGCTCGGTGCAGGACCACTACTGGTACGAGGGCTCCACCTGGCAGGCCTTCGAACTCTCCTCCGCCGGCACCGCGTCGACCATCGGCGGAATCGCCGCCGTCTCGCGCATCCCCGGCAGCATGGAGGTCTTCTTCGTCGGCGGGAACGGCTCGGTGCAGGACCGCTACTGGTACGAGGGCGCCACCTGGCAGGCCTTCGAGCTCTCGCCGCCCAACAGTGCGTCCAGCACCAGCGGCGTCGCGGCGGTCTCGCGCATCCCGGGCAGCATGGAGGTGTGGTTCGTCGGGCCCAACGGCTCGGTGCAGGACCGCTACTGGTACGAGGGCTCCACCTGGCAGGCCTTCGAACTCGCGCCCGCCGGCAGCGCCTCCACCCACACCGGAATCGCCGCCGTCTCCCGTATCCCCGGCAGCATGGAGATGTGGTTCGTCGGGCCCAACGGCTCGGTGCAGGACCGCTACTGGTACGAGGGCTCCACCTGGCAGGCCTTCGAACTCGCGCCCGCCGGCAGCGCCTCCATCACCAGCGGAATCGCCGCCGTCTCCCGCATCCCCGGCAGCATGGAGATGTGGTTCGTCGGCGGCGACGCCTCCGTCCAGGACCACTACTGGTACGACACGTCGAGCAAGAACTTCGACCAGGACCTCACGACCGACATCGCCATCGGGGGCTCGGCGCACGTCGTGATGAGGCAGGACGGCTTCTTCTCGTTCAACACGCACGCCCACGACAGCGGTTTCGACAACATCGACTACACGATCTCCGCCGCCGTGCTGACGCCGGACGGAACCGTCTTCACCTTCCAGCACTCCGGTCACACCGAAGGAACCGTGGCCGGCCTGCCCTTCGGCACCCCCGACCGGAACGACGACTTCACGTTCACCGGCAACAACCCGCAGATCACCGCTAAGTGGGACGGCATCCTCAACGGCACCTTCAAGGCCGACATGCAGGCGACCGACACCCTCGCGGCCGGCATCACGGGAGCCCTCGGCGACCTCGTGAAGGCGGTCCTGGCCGCGGCGGGCAAGGCCGCGGCCGACGCGGTCGTCAAGCTCGTCTCCTGACCGGACCCCACCCGACCTGATCCGATCCGGCCCGACTCGACCCGGCCTGATCCGAATCGACCTGACCCGACCTGACCTGAAAGCCCCGACGCACGGGCCCGGTTCCTCCCCAGGAGCCGGGCCCGTGCCCACGTCAGGTCAGTGCGACGCCCCCGGCGCCCGGAGCGGGCCGCGGACGTCGCGCCTGCGGCGTCCGCGGACGTCGCCGCACCGCGGTGGCGGCCCGGCCAGGGCGGCCGGTACCTTGTGCCGCGTGATCGACGAGACGGCGGCCCTCCCACCCACCGTGTACGCGTCCTCCCGGCCCCGGGCGGCCCTGCACCTGGCCGGCGCGGCGGCGTTCGTGGCGGTGGGCGCCGCCATGATGATGTCCCCCTCGGTCCTGTTCATGCTCGTCGGCGCACTCAGCGTGACGTTCTTCGGGGCCTGCGCCGTGGGGCTGACGGGCCGTCTCGTCCGGCGTCGGCCCGAGCTCGTACTGGACGCGGCCGGGCTGGAGCACGTCCAGGTGGGGCGGATCGCCTGGAACGAGATCGCCGAGGTCCGGGTCCGGGCGGTCAACACCGGCTCCGCCTTCACTCCGTACATGGTCGAGCTGGTCCTGCACGACCCCGCCGGGTACCTGGTCCGCGCGCCGTGGATCGCCCGGGCGAACGCCCGCATGGGCTACCGCCCGTCGTTCTCGACCAACACCCTTCCGGTCGATCACCACACGATCGCCGACGCCATGCTCCGTCACCGGCCGGACCTGACCGTCCGCATCTGGGGCAGGCGACCGTAGGAGCGAGGCGGAGGACGCCTGCGCGGCGCAGCCCCGCCCCGTCATCCTCACTTGTCACCCCGTCACTCGTCACCCCGTGCCGACCGGCGCACGGCCATACGGTGGCGGTCGACCACGGGGAGCGGTCCCGAACCGTCAGATCGGGTTGAGGCGCGCCTTGAGCAGGCAGAACTCATTGCCCTCGGGGTCGGCGAGTACGTGCCACTGCTCGTTGCCGGTCTGGCCGATGTCGGCCCGGCGCGCCCCGAGCGCCAGGAGGCGTTCGAGCTCGGCGTCCTGATCGCGGTCGGTGGGGTTGACGTCTATGTGCAGCCGGGACTTGCCCTGCTCCGGCTCGTCCCTGCGGC
This sequence comes from Kitasatospora sp. RG8, assembly GCF_017813315.1. Classification (NCBI taxonomy): domain Bacteria; kingdom Bacillati; phylum Actinomycetota; class Actinomycetes; order Kitasatosporales; family Streptomycetaceae; genus Kitasatospora; species Kitasatospora sp. RG8. Next base: position 135,624 of record NZ_JAGIYX010000018.1, on the reverse strand, counting down.
TGAAGAAGATCGTGGGCTGCGGACCGCCGAACCCTTCCGGCGTCCCGATCTCCACGCAGCCCTCCTCCCGGCCGACCACGACGTAGCCCAGGACCTCGCACCAGAACTGCGCCAACAGTTCGGGGTCGCGGCAACCGAGCACGAGCTCACCGATACGACATGCCATGGACGAAACCTGCTCTCAGCGTGGGAACTTCCGGGGCGGCCGGACGCGGAGCCCGTGGGCTCCCCGCAGTGGGAACGCGGTCGAGACCGTACCGAATGGGGCGAGCAGGCGCGAGGGGTTTTGGGGCGCGGTAGGGCGGTAAAGGCGTTTCCGCCAGTCCGCTAGACGAGTTCGTCGGCGAGCAGGTCCATCAGCAGATTGTCGTGCCAGGTGCCGTCCGGTCCGCGTTCGTACTGGCGCATCGTCCCGACCGGGCGGAATCCGACCTTCTCGTAGCAGCGGATCGCCGCCGTGTTGTCCGCCGCCGGGTCGATGATCAGGCGATGGTAGTGGTGGTCGGCGACGAGGTGGCGGGCGAGGGTGCGGACGGCGTCCGTGCCGAGGCCGTGGCCGTGGTGGGCCGGGTCGAGGTAGATGTCGATGCCGGCGTGCCGGTACTCGTCGTCGTTCTCGGCGTACCACTGGATCGCGCCGGCCACCTGGCCCCCCACCACGACCACCAGGGTCTCGGTGTCCGGCTCCTTGAGGTCGGTGGCGACGGCGTCGGCGAGGTCGTCGCCACCCCGCCAGCGGGCGTACACCTCGGGCGTGGAGCGAATGGCCACGAGGGCCGGGACGTCGTCGTCGGTGGCCGGGCGGAGCGTGACGTGGGTGCCGTGCAGAATCGTCCCCATATGGGGCATGTTTCCACGGAAGAGGGTGTTCGGCGAGCCTATTTCCGCGTTGCGCGCGCGGCCTCCCGGCAGGGAGGATTCGCCGCTGTGGATCTTATTTTCGGCCTGGTCTTGATCACGCTCACCTGCGTCGCGCTGCACGACCAGCCCTTCCGCCGGCTCGCCCAGAGGTGGGCGCGGACCAGCTTCGACCCCACGGCGTACGGCCTGGCTCCGCGCGCTCAGCTGGACCCGGAGCGCGCCGGCCCGCCGATGTCCGCCGAGCTGCGCAGGGAGGCCCAGGCGATCGCCGACGCCGCCTGGGACGGGGACTGGCGGCCCGCCGCCGCGTACGTGGCCGGGGCCGGGCGGTCCTGGGACGAGCGCTGGTCGCGACTCGAACTGCTGACGGAGATCGCGGACTCGGGCGACGCCTGGCTGACGGCCTGGCGGATCGCCGATCCGAACTGCTGCGACGCGGCCACGCTGGAGGCCAAGCTGCTGGTGCGCCGCGCGTGGGCGATCCGCGGTTCCGGGTTCGCCCACGAGGTGCCGCCCGAGAACATGGCGAGGTTCCGGGAACTGCTGCCGGCCGCGATCGAGGCCGCACGGCGGGCCGCGCTGCTCTCCTCGGAGGACCCGGGGCCGTGGGTGGTCATGGTGACGGCGGCACGCGGGGCGCAGTACACGCCCGAGCAGTTCGCGCCGCTCTGGGCCGGGTTGGCCGAGCGGGCGCCGCACCACTACGAGGGGCACTGGCAGGGCATGCAGTACTGGTGCGCCAAGTGGTACGGCTCGGACCGGGAGATGCTGGCGTTCGCCGAGCGGGCCATGGACGCCGCGCCGGCGGGCAGCCCGCTGCCCGGGATCTACCTGCACGCGGTCCACGAACTGGCGAAGCGCAACGCGGCCGGGAAGCTGCTGGCCTCGGCGCAGGCGAAGCGCCGGCTGAGGGCGGTCGCGGCGGCTCTGGCGACCGTGCCGCCGGACGATCCGCACCTGCCCGCACTGCGGCACCTGCTCGCCTCCTTCTTCTACACCTCGGGCCTGTACGCGCCCGCACTGGAACAGTTCCGGCTGCTCGGACCCTGGTGCGGCGCCGCCCCGTGGACCGCGGCCGAGGATCCGGCGGCGGAGTTCGACCTAGCGCGCGGGGTGTCGGTGAAGCGGGCCAGGGCCCGTCCGCTGCCGCGGGAGACGGGCCCGGTCAAGAGCGCAACCCATCGCCACGGCGGGTGATCGTTCCGGTCCCGGGACGCACGCGGGACGCCCCGTCCCCTCCAGGCCCGGCCATCGGCCCGGCTCCCCCAGGAGCCGGGCCGGCCGCCGGTCCGGGGCACGAACTCCGGTGCGGCCCACGCCTGGCGGCCAGGAAGCCCCAAGGCCCGCCACCCCGCCCGGCCGCATCCGTGGCGACGTCCACGACGCGTTCCTGAACTCGGCCGCGCGCCGCCGTGCAGGAGAACGCCTCCTCCGTCGCTTCCACCGCCCGCCCTCCGGAGGCCCGTTCGCCGTCGTTCGCGCCGGTCATGCTTCCGCGTGTTCGAACCTCTCACGCAGCTGGTCGAGCTTGCCCGGCCAGTTCCGACCGTTGGCACGGTGACGGTCCGCCACCTCGTCGGCCGAAAGGCCGAGTCGGGCGAAGCCGCTCTCGACCATCGTGAGCCTGGTGCCTCCCGTGGCCTGGTCCACGGCCAGCGTGAACTCGACGAGCGTGGCGTTGGAGGGGGTCGGCTCCTCACCGGCGGCGCCCTGGGACCAGCGCCAGGAGAAGACGCTCGGCGGCTCGACCGTCTCGACGCGGGCCGGGATCGTGCCGTGAACACCGTGGTCGAAGATCAGTACGCCACCGGGGCGCAGTTCGACCTTGACGGGATCTCCGTTGCCGAACCAGCCTCCCAGGAAGGCGGGTTCGGTCAGCACCGACCAGACCCGCTCCGGGGTGGCATTGATGACGACGGTGCGTTCGATCGTGTCGGGGATCATTGAGACCTCATCTCGTCCGGATGTGCCACCCAACGGTTGCACATCCGAATCCCCATGCGCAACCAGAGAGTTGCGCATGGGGTCGAGCAAGGCGGCCGCCGGACGCCGAATGCCGGGTGCCGCACGCCGCACGCCGCACGCCGCACGCCGCACGCCGGGAGCCGACCTCGATTCAGGCGGACTCGGTGGGAAGGCCGGCGTCGGCCCAATCCTCGATGCCCTCGCGGTACTTGCGGACGTTGGCGTAGCCGAGGGCGGTAAGGCGGTCGGCGACCTGGCCGCTGTTGGGGCAGGCCGGGTTGGAGCAGTAGGTGACGATCGCGGCGTCGCGGTCGGGGAGCAGGGTGGGCGCCAGTTCGTCCACATCGGCTCGGACCAGCGCGACGGCGCCGGGCAGGTGCTGCTTGGCGTAGTACTCGCCGCCGAGGGCGTCGACCACGGTCACGGAGCCCGTCTCGATCGCCGCGGCCAGTTCGTCCCGGGTGATGAGTGCAGTCATTGCCGCTACCTCCTAGAGATTCGGACTATAGTCCGGTTATGGCTCACGACAATAACGGACCGCAGTCCGCTTCTGCAATCCCCGGGACCGGCGGGGAGCCCGTAGCACTGGAGCTGCTGCGCACCCCGCCACCCGCCGAACGGGCCGACGCCGCCCGGAACCGGGCCGCCGTCCTGGAGGCCGCCGCCCGGCTGTTCGCGGAGCACGGGGTCGAGGCGGTCTCGATGGACCAGGTGGCGGCGGCGGCCGGGGTCGGCAAGGGCACGCTGTTCCGGCGCTTCGGCGACAAGGCCGGGCTCGGGGTGGCCCTGCTGGACGCGCGCGAACGGGCACTCCAGGAGGCGGTCCTGCGCGGACCCGCACCACTGGGGCCGGGCGAAGCGGACGAAGCGGGCGGGCCGGGAACGGCACCCGGCACGGCACCCGGCGAGCGACTGGCGGCGTTCGTGGACGCGTACCTGGACTACCTGCTGGAACACCTCGACCTGGTGCGGATGTCCGAGACGGCCTCGCGCGGGGCCCGCTACCGCATCGGGGCGTACCGGTTCTGGCACCGGCACGTGGCGATCCTGCTCACCCGGGCCGGCGCGGCGGATCCGGAGCACGACGCACACGCCCTGCTCGCGGCACTGGCGGCCGAGCATGTGGCCGCGCTGCTACCGGAGTTGGGGGAGGAGCGGATCCGGGCGGGGGCACTCGGCCTGGCCGCCCGGATCGCACCGCAGGCGACAGCGGCAGGCGACAGCAGCAGGTGACAGCAGCAGACGACGCGGGCGTCAGGCGGCGTACGCCCCGAAGCCCCGGCAGACCAGGCCGTCCCGGAAGGTCAGCGCCTCCGAGACGGCGGTCCCGCGCTCGTTGCGGTAGTTGATGACGACCGTGTCCACCGACACCCGGACGTCCTCCAGCGCGAAGTGCAGGTCCGGCAACTGCGCCAACGCCTTGGCCCAGTAGGCGCGCAGGGCCTCCTTGCCGCGCACCTCCCCCGAGGGCTCGCCGATGAACGTGACGATCCTGGGCGAGGCGAAGACGACGTCGTCGGTGTAGTGGGCGAGGACGGCCTCCAGGTCACGGGCGTTCCAGACCGCGACCCACTCCTCGGCGAAACGCTGCGCGAAGGCGTGATCGATACTCATGCGTCCCATCCTCCCCAATCGGTCGCGGCACGGCAGCAGGACCGCCGACTTCCGGCCGGGTTGGCGAGGTGGCCGGACCGGACGGACACCGCTCCCCGCCGGTCGTCCGGCGGGGAGCGGCGGCGTGGTCAGGCGTGGACCGGGGGCGTGCACAACGGGGTTGTGGCGGGCTCGGGCTGGAGGGCGGAGTTGGCGAGGGCGGCGAGGATCTCCAGCCGGTAGTGGCCGAAGGTGCGGCGGAGGGTGGGCGAGCGCTGGGCGACCTGCACGGCGACCAGGGCCAGGGTGACTCCGGAGAGGTCGGTGAGCATGTGGCCGGAGTCGGCGAGCAGGGCGAGGCTGCCGGAGAGCAGGCCGCCGACGACCTGGAGGACGAGGACGGTGCCGGTGACGGCGATGGCCAGCAGCATCCGGCGGCGGTACGCGCCGCCGACCGTGGCCGGGGGCCCGGCGGCGTGGCCGACGGTGTGGCCGGCTCCCATGTCAGTGCTCCTCTCCGAGGGGCAGGACCGCGGCGAGCAGGTCCCGCAGGGCGTGGGCGAGGCGGTCGTCGGCCAGGTGGTAGCGGGTGCGGCGGCCTTCGGGGACGGTCCGCACCAGGCCGCAGTCGCGCAGGCAGGCGAGGTGGTTGGAGACGTTGGCCCTGGTCAGATTCAGCTCCTCGGCGAGGTCGGCCGGGTAGTGCGGGGCGGCGAGCAGGGCGAGCAGGATGCGGCGCCGACTGGTGTCGGCCAGGGCCCTGCCGACACGCTCCATGGCCGCCTCCTGCGCTTCGGCGGGGAGGTGCGGGCTGCGGGTGCTCTCGGCGGTCGGTTCCATGTCCCAACGGTACAGCCTATGCTGAATTCAGCATGAACTGAACCCACAGAGTAGGCAGATGCGAGCCTGTCCACCACTCGGCCCCGGCAGCTGCGAGAGGCCCCCTCAACGCGTGTGACCATGGGTTTTCCGGCCACTAGGGTTGATCACGGCACGATCGGGAACCCCTTGAACCGCGATCGAAAGTACGAGGCACCACCCATGAGCCTGAGCATTCGCAACCAGCTCCCCGGCACCGTCACCGCCGTCACGACCGGCGAGGTCATGGCCACCGTGAAGGTCCGGCTCACCTCCGGGCAGGAGCTCACCGCGGCGGTCACCGTGGACGCCGTGAAGGACCTCGGCCTCGGCGCCGGCAGTGCGGTGCAGGCGCTGGTGAAGTCCACCGAGGTCTCGCTGGCCACCGGCCCGGTCGCCGGACTGAGCATCCGCAACCAGATCCCGGGCACGGTCGCCGAGGTGGCCACCGGCGCCGCGATGGCCGGGGTGAAGGTCGACGTGGCGGACGGCGCGCTGACCGCCGCGATCACCGCCGACGCGGCGGCCGAGCTGGGCCTGGCGGCCGGCTCGCCGGTGGTCGCGCTGATCAAGTCGACGGAGGTCTCGCTCTCGGCCGCGTGATCCTCGGCGGCACCGCCGGCGGCGCGCCACTGACGACACACCACCGACGGCACGCCACTGACAGCACGCCACCGACAGCACAGCGCCGTCGGCAGCCCGCGACGGGAGTCCTCAGGGAGCGGGCTGCTCCAGCGGACCGAGCCAGACGGCCGTGACCGCGCTGACGTAGCGGGCGCCGCAGCGGTCGTCGGGGACGACCAGCTGCGGGCCCGCGGCGTCCAGCGGCGCGCCGTCCATGCTGGTGGCGAGCAGGATGCGCCGGTCCGCGAACTCGGGGTCGATCTCGGCCCAGGAGACGACGGCACGGTGACCGTCGGCGCCGCTGACGGAGAGCAGGAAGCGCAGCCGCTGCTTGCGGCCGGTGAAGTCGATCCGCGGGCCGGCGGCGCGCAGCACGTCCCAGAGGGTCGGGCCCTCGTAGCCGTGGCGCTGCTCGCCCTCGGTCAGGCAGTCGAAGCCGACCTCGACCCGGTGGGCGGGCAGCGCGCGCAGCTGTTCGACGGTCAGCTCGGCCGGCCGGTCCAGGTGACCGTGCAGCCGGACTCTGGCGGACGCTCCCATGTGCCACGCTCCTCCCGGACCGCGCCGGTGCGGTCGCCGCGGTCCGGGAGAAGTGCTACCCGAGCCGGAGCCGGGCCATTCGCACATGCAGGCCTGAAAGGGACAATTCAGCCGCAGTTGCGATGGATGAACGCCCCCTGGGGAGGCACCTGCCGGAGGCGGGAGGCCGGGGGCGGGGCGCGGACCCGGGGACTGAGAGGGCAGGACGCAGACCCGGGGCCGCGAGGGCCGGGCCGCACCCCGAAGGATGCGTGGAGCGGGATACGGGGCGCACCGGAGGAGACACTGCGGTGCGCCCCACACCGATTCAAGCAAGGCGGCAACGGTGCGGACGACTGGTTCCGGACACCATCCGCAGGGGCTCGAACTGGATGATCCACCAAGGGGGATTACAGGTCATCAGCTTGCATTTACGATGCTCGTGCGCCGGTCGGCCTCGCAGGTGCGATGGCCATGGTCCGGCGCGGAGCACAAGGAGCGAGAGAGATGATCGTCGGAGACCTGCTCGACCTGGACGACCTGCACATCCGGCTGGCCTGGGGCACGCCGGAGCTGCTCGCCCGCCCGGCCACCGGCATCAGCTCCACCGACCTCCAGGACCCGGCCCGCTACCTCCGGCCCGGCGAGCTCGTCCTCACCGGCCTGGTCTGGTGGCAGCCGGCCGACGGCTCCGGCGCGCTCCGCTTCGCCACCGCCCTGCGCAGCGCCGGCGTCGCCGCCCTGCTCGCCGGGGAGGGCACCCACGGCAGCATCCCCGAGAGCCTGGTCGACGCCTGCCGCACCCACGGCATCCCGCTGCTCGCCGTGCCCGCCGGCGTCAGCTTCCGGTCCGTCACCGACCGCGTCTACCTGCGCCTCTGGGGCGACCTCCGGGCCGGCGCCCAGGACACCGCCGCGATACCCGGCACCGTCCGACGCGAGCTCGCCGAGCTGATCCACGCGGGCACCGCCCCCGCCGAGGTGCTCGCGCACGCGGTGGGGCGGCTCGGGGTACCGGACTGCTCGCTCGCCACGGCCGGCGGGCGGCTCGTCGCCGGGCCGGCGGCACCGGGCGGGCGTGGCGACCTCGGGCTGCCGGTCGGCCCGCAGGACGGCTCGCCGTTCACCGGGTGGCGGCTGCGGCCGCACGCCCGCGACGCCGCGGCCGAGCCGGTGCTCCAGGGGCTGGCCGAACTGCTCGCCCCGCTCGCCGTCCGCGCCCACGCCGAGGCGGGCGGCCGGCGCCGGACGGCCGCGCACCTGCTGGACGCACTGGCCGGTACGACCGGCGCGGCCGGGGACGGGGGCACCGGCCTCGCCGAAGCGCTGGCCGCCTGCGGGCTACCCACGGGCACGCCGGGTGGCGCACCGCTGGTCGCGGTGGCCGCCCGGATCGACGACGCCCCGCCCGCGTGGGCCGCGCACGCACTCGCCGAGGCACTGCACCCGCTGGACGCCCCGTACGCCGCCGGGACGGACGGCGCCGGACGGGCCGCCGCCCTGGTCGCCGCGCCCGCCGCACAGGTCGCCGACCGGCTGCGCCGCGCCCGGCCCGCCCTCCAGGCCCGCCTCAGCGGGCGGCGGACCCTGCGCCTCGGCGTCGGCCCGGCCGCCCCGGCCGCGGCGGGCCCGCTGCGGGCGGCCCTGGTCCAGGCCCGGTACCTGCTGGACGGCCCGTCGGGAGCGATCGGCACCGCCGCCGAGCTGGACTCGCTGGCCGGGCTGCTGCGCGGCATCCCGCCCGAGGTCACCGCCGCCTTCCACACCCGCCTGCTGGCCCCGCTCGCCGCCCACGACCGCGACAACGGCGTCTCGCTGCTCGGCACCCTCGCGGCCTTCCTCGACCACGACGGCTCGTGGGCCCGCACCGCCGAGACCCTGCACATCCACGTCAACACCGTCCACTACCGGATCCGCCGCATCGAGGACCTCACCGGCCGCAACCTGGCCCGTCTCCAGGACCGCCTCGACCTCCGCGCGGCCCTGCTCTGCGCCCCGGCGGCCTGAGCCGGGCGCCCGACCCGGCACCCCTCGCGGAGAGGAGCGGCTCCGACCCTCTGAGCCACGCGGCCCAGCCCGATACCCCGGGCGGGGAGGAACGGCTCCGGCCCGCTGAGCCACGCGGCGCGGCCCGGTACCCCGGGCGGGCAGGGACGGCTCCGGTGGCCGCGGCGGAAATCCCCCGGAAGAATTTCCGGGCGGCTGTCGATCCGGCCGTTCCCCGTTCGACGCAGGGGTGAGAGACGGGGAACGGCCCCGTCTCCTGACCGAGGAGTCACCATGCCGCGCTTCATGAGCCTCATTCGCATCAACGAGCAGGACGCCCCGAACATGCAGCTCGACACGGACTTCGAGAAGCGGATGGGGGCGCTGTTCGAGGAGATCACCAAGGCCGGGGTGATGCTCGACACCGCCGGGCTGCTGCCGACCGCCGACGGCACCCGGATCACCTGGCAGAGCGGGAAGCTCAGCTTCACCGACGGGCCGTTCACCGAGACCAAGGAGGTCATCGGCGGCTACGCCATCATGCAGTGCAAGGACAAGGCCGAGGCCCTGGAGTGGACCAAGCGCTTCCTGGAGATCCACCCGGTGAGCTGGACCGTCGGCGCCGAGCTGCGCCAGATCGACGGGGACACCACCCCGCCGGAGGCCTGAGCCCCGCCCTGAACGCCCCGACTCTCCGCGGCCGTGTTTGCCCTGGTCCCCGGCTGCTGCTCTGATGGGTGGCCGTGAGCGGGAGCAACGCGGCCGTGGCGGTCGAGACGGTGTTCAGGATCGAGTCCGCGCGGATCATCGCCGGTGTCACCCGCATCGTGCGGGACGTGGGCATCGCCGAGGAGCTGGCGCAGGACGCGCTGGTCGCCGCGCTGGAGCAGTGGCCGGAGCAGGGTGTCCCGGACCGCCCGGGCGCCTGGCTGATGACCACCGCCAAGCACCGCGCGATCGACCTGGTCCGCCGCAGGGAGACGTACGCGCGCAAGCTCGCCGAGGTCGGTCGGTCGCTGGAGGACGTGCCGCCTCCGGAGCCGGCCGGGCCGGACGACATCGACGACGACCTGTTGCGGCTGATCTTCACCGCCTGCCACCCGGTGCTTTCGGCGCAGGCGCGGATCGCGCTGACGCTGCGGCTGCTGGGCGGGCTGACCACCCAGGAGATCGCCCGCGCGTTCCTGGTGCCCGAGCCGACGGTGGCGCAGCGGATCGTCCGGGCCAAGCGGACGCTGGCCACGGCCCGGGTGCCGTTCGAGGTGCCGTACGGGGAGGACCGGGCGGCCCGGCTCTCCTCGGTGCTGGAGGTCGTCTATCTGATCTTCAACGAGGGGTACTCGGCCACCGCCGGCGACGACCTGCTCCGGCCCGCCCTCTGCGAGGACGCGCTGCGGCTGGCCCGGGTACTGGCCGGACTCGCCCCGGACGAGCCCGAGGTGCACGGCCTGGCCGCACTGCTGGAGTTCCAGGCGTCCCGGACGGCGGCCCGCACCGGCCCCGACGGGCAGCCGGTACTGCTGGCCGACCAGAACCGGACCCGCTGGGACCGGCTGCTGATCCGGCGCGGGTTCGCGGCGCTTCAGCGGGCCGGCACCGGCCCGTACTCGGTGCAGGCCGCGATCGCCGCCTGCCACGCGCGGGCGGTGCGTTACGAGGACACCGACTGGGCGACGATCGCCGCGCTGTACGGGCGGCTGATGGCCCTGACGCCGTCACCGGTGGTGGAGCTGAACCGTGCGGTGGCCGTCTCGATGGCCGACGGCCCGGCGGCCGCCCTGGAGCTGGTGGACGCGCTGGCGGCGGAACCGGCCCTGCACGAGTACCACCTGCTGCCGAGCGTCCGCGGCGACCTGCTGGCACGACTCGGGCGGGCGGCGGAGGCGCGGGCGGAGTTCGAGCGGGCGGCGGCGCTGACCCGCAACGCGCGGGAACGCGCGCTGTTGCTGGACCGGGCGGGAGACACGGACGCGGCCGCGGGCGGGCCTGCCGCGGGCACGGGCGCGGGCACCAGCCCTGGCGCCGGCACGGGCACCGACGCCGGCGCCCGTGGGAGGCACGCTACGCCCGGTCCTCCAGCCGTAGACGGGCACTGACCTCGCCGAGGCCCTCGGCGAGGACGGCGAGCTGCTCGCGGCTGAGCACGTCGATCAGCAGCTCGCGCACCAGGGCGACGTGCCCGGGGGCGGCCTGGCGCAGCATCTCCCGCCCCTCGTCGGTGAGTTCGGCGAACACGCCGCGCACGTCACTCGGGCAGGAGCGGCGGCCGACCAGGCCCATCCGCTCCAGCTGGGTCACCTGGTAGGTGAGGCCGCTCTTGGAGGTGATCAGCTTCTCCGCCAGTTCGGTCATCCGCAGTGAGCCGGCCGGGGCGGCGGAGAGGTGCACCAGGATCTCGTACTGGGTGTGGGAGAGGCCGGAGTCCTCCTTGAGCTGGCGCTCCAGCCGGCGGTTGAGCAGGTTGCTCGCGGCGACGAAGCCCCGCCAGGCGGCCATCTCCTCCTGGTCGAGCCAGCGCGGGTCGCTCGCGGAACGGGGTTCGCCCACGGAACGGGGACCGCTCGCAGGAGGCGTGCCGTCCGCGGAACGGGGGCCGTTCGCGGGGGGTGTGGAAGGCATGGAGGGCATGGGGGAAGCGTACTCCTGTTGTTCAAATTCGAACCAAGGTGTACCTTCGAGGCGTCGAGGTTTAAATTTGAACTAGTAACCGAGGAGCCGCCATGAGCACCGCCGCCCCCGAGCGCATGCCCGCCCTCTACCTCTCGCACGGCGCGCCGCCGCTCGCCGACGACCCGGTCTGGCCCGGCCAGCTGGCCGCCTGGTCGGCCGACCTGCCGCGCCCGAAGGCGGTCCTGATGGTCTCCGCGCACTGGGAGGAGGCGCCGCTCGCCCTCGGTGCCGTCACCACCGTGCCGCTGGTCTACGACTTCTGGGGCTTCCCCGAGCACTACTACCGGGTCCAGTACGCCGCGCCCGGCGCACCGGAGCTCGCCGAACGCGTGCGCAAGCTGCTGCGCGCCCCCGGTACGCCGGTCCAGGACATCCCCGACCGCGGGCTCGACCACGGCGCGTACGTCCCCCTGGTGGAGATGTTCCCGGAGGCGGACGTCCCCGTCCTCCAGGTCTCCATGCCCACCCTCGACCCGCAGCGGCTGCTGGAGATCGGCCGCCGGCTCGCCCCGCTGCGCGACGAGGGGGTGCTGATCGTCGGCAGCGGGTTCTTCACCCACAACCTGCGGGCGCTCAGCGCCGACGGCCGGATCAGCTCGGTGATGGCCGAGTTCGACGACTGGGGCCGGCGCGCCCTGGAGGCCGAGGACCTCGACGCGTTGCTCGACTTCGAGCGGAAGGCCCCCGCCGGGCGGCTCGCCCACCCGCGCACCGAGCACTTCGCCCCGCTGTTCGTCACGCTCGGCGCCGGCGAGGCCGACCTCGGCAGCCAGCGCAGCGTGATCGACGGGTTCTGGATGGGGCTCGCGAAGCGCTCGATCCAGCTCGGCTGACGCCCCGCCCGGCCGGCCACCGCGCCGCGCGGACGAGCCCGGAGGGGCGCCCCCCGGCACGCCCCGTGCGGCCCCGACGAGCCCGGACGGCCGGGCCGTCACACGGCGCCGCAGGTGAACCGCTCGCCGATGTGCTCCGGCTGCTCGACCTCGTCGACCAGGGCGACGGCGTAGTCCGGCACCGAGATCCAGCTCCGGCCCGACGCGTCGGTGAGCGCCTGGTCCAGTCCGGTGCGGTAGCGGCCGGTGCGCTCGCCCGGCACGAGCTCGGCGGCCGGGCTGAGCGCGGTCCAGCGGACGTCCTCGACGGTGCGCAGGTACTCCAGGGCCGCGCCGTGGGCGTGCATCACCCGGAGCAGCCGCTCGGGCACGCCGGGCGCGTCCCAGACCCGGACGCCCGGCGCCGTCTCCAGGCTGCCCGCGCCGCTGACCACGAGCAGCCGGGGCGCCGCGCCGCCGAGCGTCCGCAGGCCCTCGACCAGCGAGCGGGCGGCCGGCTCGATCAGCCCCTGGCGGCCCGGCCCGTCGCCGCCGACGGCGCTCACCAGCACGTCCTGCCCGGCCGCGACACGGGCCACGTCCGCGGGGACGAGCACGTCACCAGGTGCGACCGCGACCTCCCCGGCCCGGTAGCGCGCCGGGTCGCGGACGACGGCCGTGACGTGGTGGCCGCGCGCGACGGCCTCCGCGACGACGGCGGCGCCGACGGTGCCGTTGGCACCGATCACGGCGATTCTGGCCATGGGGGACCTGCCTCTCGGGGCGGGGGGACGTGCGTCCACCAGTAGCACCCGTCGCCCGGGCCCGCCGTGCGGACACGCGGCACGGCCACGCGGACGGCGGCCGCGCGAACGGCGTGCGGCGGGCCGCTGTAACAAACGGGCGGGGGTGGCGCATCCATTTCAAGCCAAGACTTGTCGCCCGGCCCGTCCGGCGGTTGCGGCGGAGCCGCACGTTCCGCCCGGCCGGCGGCACGGGCGGGCGTTCGGTAAAGACCAGGGATGGCCGCAGGCCGTGGGCACCGGGGGTCCCGCCAAAAGCCGACCGAACGACCGGACGGGGATCCGCGCACGACCGGCGGGTGCGGGCACAAAAGCCGTATGTCGCACAACAGTTCGATTCAAGCCAACCGTTCCCGACCCCTTCCCGGACCGCACCGATCGGCGCAGGATTCCGTGCGGCAGGAGAGGCACGGGGCTCCTCCTGCGATCTGTGTGACTGAGGAGTGCTCAACCATGAAGCAGAAGTGGGCCCTCAGGGCCGTCACCCTCACCCTCGGTGCGGGCGCCGTCCTCGGCCTGAGCGTCGGTTCCGCCAATGCCGCGTCCACCCTCCGGGTGGGCAGCAGTGGTTCGGCGGTCACCTGCCTCCAGCAGGGACTCAACTACGTCGACGGGGCCAACCTGGACGCCGACGGCCAGTTCGGCCAGCTCACCAAGGGCGCCGTCGTCAACTACCAGTACGGCCACAGCCTCGACCCGGACGGCGTCGTCGGCCCGGCCACCGGCGGCTCGCTCAAGACCAGCGTCCGCCAGGCGTACGACAACGCGCACCACGCCGGCGACTGGGCCACCCAGAGCGCCCTGGGCGCCTGGATGAACAACTGCAACTGGCAGCTCCCGGGCTGATCACCGACCAGGTGACCCGAGGGGCGGGTTCGCGTCGTGCGCACGACGCGAACCCGCCCCTCGGGCGTTCACGGATGGAAGGCTGGACGCCATGAACGGAGACGACGTCCGGGCCGCGCTCGGCGAACTGCTGCACGCCCTCGGCCCGCTCACCGACGCCCCCCACGACTGGGCGGCGCCCGCCGGACCGCTGGACTGGAGCTGCCGGGAGACCGCCGCCCACATCGCGCACGACCTGCTCGGTTACGCCGGCCAGCTCGCCGCCCGCCCCACCGGCCGGTACCTGCCGTTCGACCTCACCGTGCACCCGGAGGCCGGGCCCGCCGAGGTGCTGACGGTGGTGACGGCCGCCGGGCAGCTGCTGGCCACCGCCCTGGACGCCGCACCGCCCGGACTCCGCGCCTGGCACCACGGGCCGTGCGACCCGCCCGGCTTCGCCGCGATGGGCGTGGCCGAGACCCTGCTGCACACCCACGACATCGCCCTGGGCCTCGGTCTGCCCTGGCAGCCGCCCGCCGGACTCTGCGCGGGGGTGCTCGGACGGCTCTTCCCCGAGGCGCCGGACGACGGGGACCCGGCCGGGGCACTGCTCTGGTGCACCGGGCGCGGAGAGCTGAACGGCCGCCCGCGCAGGGCCTCGTGGACCTGGCGGGCGGCCGTCGGCGACCGGTGACGACGGGTCAGGAGGTGGCCGCCCGCTCGGCGGCGCCGCGCTCGACGCAGAACTCGTTGCCCTCGATGTCGAGCATGGTCACCCAGCCCTTGCCTTCCGGGGTGCGCCGGTCGTCGTGGACGGTGGCGCCTAGCGCCAGCAGGCGCTCCACCTCCTCGTCGCGGGTGCGGTCCTGCGGCTGGAGGTCGAGGTGGACGCGGTTCTTCACCGTCTTGCCCTCGGGCACCTGGATGAACAGCAACGCGGCACCCGGCGACTCCACCAGCGCCTCCGGGTCCCCCGGGTTGTCGTCCTCACTGACCTTGCTGTCCAGGACCTCCGCCCAGAACCCGGCGAGGCGGAAGGCGTCGGAACAGTCGATCGTCACATGTCGTACGAGAGAAGCCATGAGGGCCACTCTGACCCCGCCCCCTCACCCCCGTCCAGCGGTTAACCCGGCCGGCCCGGCGGCGTCGCCCCGGTGACGGGTGTGGAGGTGGCCGTCCAGCGGGAACTCCGGCGGCAGGGCCGGCAGGACCGCGTCGAAGCCGTACCCGGCCTTCTCGGCCACCCGGCAGGAGGCCTGGTTGTCCACCTGGTGCAGCAGGTCGAGGCGGAGCAGGCCCTCCCCCGCGAAGGCCGCGAACGCCCAGCCGGTGACCGCCTCCAGCGCGCGGGGCGCCACGCCCCGGCCCCGTGCGGCGGCCGCCGTCCAGTACCCGACCTCGGCGGACGGCCCTCCGGGATCGGCGCGCTTGAGCACCACGTTGGCGACCAGCTCGGCGGGGCCGTCCTGCCCGCCCCGCGGTTCGAGGACGGCGAAGCTGTACCGGTCGCCGTCCGCCCAGCCGCGGTACTGCACGTCGAGCCAGCGGGCCGCCTCCTCCGCGTCGGTCACCGAGATCCGGGTGAAGCGGCGCAGCGTCTCGTCGCGGTAGATCTCGATCAGCGCGGGCGCGTCCTCGTCCCGGAACGGCCTCAGCAGCAGGCCCCCGGCGGCGGGGAGTTCGGCGGTGGCCGTCACTTCACCAGTCCGTCCCAGCCCCAGCGCGGCGTCGGCCCCGGGTCCCCGAGGTCCGTGCCGGCCGGCGCCGCCGAGACGTCCTTGGCGATCCTGGTGCCCCAGTCGAAGTACTCCAGCACCCGGCGGCGCAGCAGCTCGTCGTCGGGCAGCTCCTTCTGGACGGCGGCACCCATCAGCTCCATCCAACGGCCGCGCTGCTCCTCGGTGATGGCGAGGCCCAGGTGCGAGCGGAGCAGCGACTGGTGGCCGCCCAGCTCGCCGGTGAAACGGGCCGGGCCGCCGAAGATCTCGCCCAGCCAGACGGCGACGTGCTCGATGTGGGTGGTGGTGAAGTTCGCGAAGACGGGCGCCAGGACCGGGTCGGCGAGGACGCCCTCGTAGAAGGTGTTGCTCAGCCGCCGGAGCGTGTCGATGCCCCCGATGGCGTCGTACAGGTTCTCGGACCGTTCGTCACTCATGCTTGTTCTCCCCGTGCGTGGGTGCGTTGGCACCTACCTAACAGCCTCCGGCGCCCGCCGCCTCCCCCCGTTGGCCCCTGTTCGCGTCCGGCTCAGCAAACGGAGCCCCGGCCCCCGGTTTGACCTTGACGCTGGCGGCAGGGTTGGAGGCTCGCGGACATGAACGGGAACACGCAACAGGAGAACGCGCAGCAGAGCCCGGTGTCCCGGGTCGTGCTGGTCACCGGCGCGGGGACGGGGATCGGGCGGGCCACCGCGCAGGCCTTCGCCGGGCAGGGGCCGGAGGTCACGGTGGTGGCGGTCGGGCGGCGGGCCGAGCCGCTGGCGGAGACGGCCGGCGGCCACCCCGGGCGGATCCGCCCGCTGGTCGCGGACATCACGGATCCGGGCGCGCCGGAGCGGATCGTGGCCGAGGTGCTGGACCGGTACGGCCGCCTGGACGTGCTGGTCAACAACGCGGGGATCGTCCGCAGCGGCGCCGTCGGCGACCTCACCCGGGACGGGGTCGAGGCACAGCTCGCCACCAACCTGACCGCCGCCGTCCTGCTCGGCCAGGCGGCCCTGCCGCCGCTGGAGGCGGGTCGCGGCGTGATCGTCAACGTCACGACGTCCGTCGGACAGCGCGGCTGGCCGGGCAACTCGGTGTACGCGGCGGGCAAGGCGGCGCTGGAGTCGGTCACCCGCAGCTGGGCGGTGGAGCTGGCGCCGCGCGGCGTCCGGGTGGTGGCGGTCGCACCGGGGGCGGTCGACACGCCGATCGGCGAGCACTCCGGGCTCAGCGCCGGGCAGCGGGAGGCCGTCCGGCGGTGGCAGATCGCCCACACCCCGCTCGGGCGGATCGGCCGGCCCGCCGAGGTGGCCTGGGCGATCACGCAACTCGCCTCCCCGCAGGCCTCGTTCGTCACCGGAGTAGTGTTGCCGGTGGACGGCGGCGCCGTCGTCGGATGAGACCGCCGGGCCCGGCCCGGTCGGTGGGACCGGTCCGGCCGGTGGACCGTTGAGTCCGGCGGGGCTGCTGAGGCCGGCGGGACCGGCGAGGGGGCGGGGAGCCGTGCTGATCGGAGAGCTGGCCCGGGCGACGGGCAGCACGGCCCGGGCGTTGCGCCACTACGAGCAGGCCGGGCTGATCGGCTCCTCACGCGCCGCCAACGGCTACCGGGAGTACGACGAGGCGGCGGCCGTCCGGGTGCGCAACATCCGCGGCCTGCTGGCCGCCGGGTTCACCCTGGAGGACGTCCGGCTCTTCCTGCCCTGCCTGGACGGGGACGTGCTCGCCGGGCCGCCGTCGGCGGCGGCGGTGCGGCTCGCCCGGGAACGCCTGGCCGTGCTGGAGCGCAGGATCGCCGCGCAGACCGCGGCCCGGGACCGGCTGGTCACCGCCCTGGCGGCGGCGGAGGCGGGGGCGGGGGCGACGGAGCAGGGGACGGCGGGAGCTGCGGAGCGGGAGGCCGCGGGGGCGGCGGAGCGGGAGACGGCGGGGGCCGCCGGCGGCGCGTACGGGTGACGCCCCCGACACCCCCGATCGGGGGTGTGCAGGGAGCGGCGGGCGGAGGACAGTGGGCGCATGCAGATTCCACTCTCCGTGATGGACTTCCTCGACCGGGCCGAGCTGGTCTACGGCGACCGGGTCGGCATCGTCGACGAGCCGGTGCAACCGGCCGAATCCTGGGGCGAGCTCAGCTACCGGCGGGTCGCCGAGCTCGCGCGGGCCCAGGCGGCCGGGCTGGACCGGCTCGGCGTCGGGCCGGGCGAACGGGTCGCGATCGTGTCGCACAACTCGGCCCGCCTGATGACCTCGCTGTACGGCGTGAGCGGGCACGGCCGGGTGCTGGTGCCGGTGAACTTCCGGCTGAGGGCCGAGGAGGTCTCGTACATCGTCGAGCAGAGCGGCGCGTCCGTGCTGCTGGTCGACCCCGAGGTCGCCGAACCGCTGGCCGGGGTGGCCGCCAAGCACAAGTTCGTGATCGGCCCGGAAAGCGACGCCCTGCTGTACGACTTCGACCACGCGCCGCGCCGGTACGAGATCGGCGAGAACGACACCGCGACGATCAACTACACCAGCGGAACCACCGCGCGCCCCAAGGGCGTTCAGCTCACCCACCGGAACATCTGGCTGAACGCCGTACTGATGGGCCTGCACTTCGGGGCCGGTGACCGGGACGTCTACCTGCACACCCTGCCGATGTTCCACGCCAACGGCTGGGGCCTGCCGTTCGCGCTCACCGGGCTGGGCGCGCAGCACATCGTGCTGCGGAAGGTGGACGGCGCCGAGATCCTGCGCCGGGTCGAGCGGCACGGCGTGACCTTCCTGTGCGGCGCGCCGGCGGTGATCCAGATGGTGCTGGACGCCGCCGCCGACTGGGACGGGCCCGTCCCCGGCCGGGACAAGGTGCGGATCATCGTGGCCGGGGCCCCGCCGCCGACCTCGGTGGTGCAGCGGATCGAGGCCGAACTCGGCTGGGAGTTCATGCAGATCTACGGCCTCACCGAGACCTCGCCGGTGGTGACGGTCAACCGCACCCGCCACGAGTGGGACGGACTGCCCGCCGCCGAACGGGCGGAGAAGCTGGTGCAGGCGGGTGCGCCGGCGATCGGCAACCAGGTCCGGGTGGACGACCAGGGCGAGGTGCTGGTCCGCTCCAACGTGGTGCTGGACGGCTACTGGCAGCAGCCGCAGGAGACTTCGGACGCGATCCGGGACGGCTGGTTCCACACCGGCGACGGCGGCACCCTCACCGACGGCTACCTGACCATCTCGGACCGGAAGAAGGACGTCATCATCAGCGGTGGGGAGAACGTCTCCTCGATCGAGGTGGAGGACTGCCTGTACGACCACCCCGCGGTGGGCGAGGTCGCGGTGATCGGCGTGCCGGACGAGAAGTGGGGCGAGACGGTCAAGGCGCTGGTGGTGCTCAAGCCCGGCGCCGAAGCCGGCGAGGCGGAGCTCATCGCGCACTGCAAGCAGCGGCTGGCCGGCTACAAGTCGCCCACCTCGGTGGAGTTCCGGGACGCGCTGCCGCGGACCACCACCGGCAAGCTGCAGAAGTTCCGGCTCCGCGAGCCGTACTGGGCGAACCGGGACCGGATGGTCAACTAGCGGCTTCCAGGAGGCCGGACTCGCGCGCCGCCAGCGCGAGTTCGGTCCGGTTGCGGACGCCGAGCTTGTGCATGGCCGCCTTCAGGTAGCCGGTGACGGTGTTGCAGGTGAGGCCCAGCTGGGCGGCGATCTCCGGATTGGTCCGGCCGGTCGCCGCCCAGCGGAGCACCTCGTGCTCGCGCGGGGTGAGCGGGGTGGCGGGGAGCGCCCTCCGGGTCGGGGACCCGGCCCAGGCGGCGGCTCCCGCCAGCGCCCGGGTGGCCGCCGCGGCGAGCCTGCCCACGGCGGCGATCCGGACGTCCCCGAACGGGACGACCGCGCGCAGCGACGCGTACACCACGCCGTACACCGTGCCGCCGTGCAGCAGCGGGACGGTGAGCATCGCGTACAGGTCCTCGGCGGTGACGGCGGCGTCGTAGTGGTGCGAGATGGTCGTCGCGGCCCGGTAGTCGGGCACCCAGCTGGGGGCGCGTTCGGCCAGCGCCAGACCGCCGAGGCCGGTCCCGGCGGGGACGGCGAGGTCGTGCAGCAGGTCGGCCCGGGTGCCGTCCCAGTGGCGCAGCACCATGCCGTCGGGGCCGCCGGTCCGCCGGTCCCGGGCGGGGCCGGACGGCTCGGGCACGCCGACCAGCCCCACGTCGACGCCGCAGTCGGCGACCACCCGGCGGGCGAGATCGCCGAGCACGGCGTCCCGGACCAGCGCGGCGGCCCGCGCGGCGAGGTCGTCGGCCTCCCTGGTGGGGGTGTCCGCTGCCCTTGTCACCGCGCGATTCTCACACGCGGTGCGGCCGGTGGCGAGGGTTGCGACATGCGTGTTCGGTGGAGTGGCCGGTGGCGGCGGCGGGTGCGGCGTAGGGTGCGGGCCTGGGTTACCGGCGAGTCACCACGGATGCGATCACTACGGATGCGAGAGGTTTGCCCATGACGACGGAACCGAAGGAGCCGCGCCCCGCGGACGTGCTGACCGGCCTCCTCGACGACCTGCGGGCCGAGAGCGCGGAACTGGACGGTCTGGTGGCCGGTTTGGAGCCGGAGGCCTGGGCCCGCGACACCCCGGCCCAGGGGTGGACGATCGCGCACCAGATCGCCCACCTCGCCTGGACGGACGAGTGGAGCGGGCTCTCCGCGCGCGACCCGGAGGGCTTCGCCGCGGAGGCCGGCCGGGTCTTCGGCGAACT
Organism: Kitasatospora sp. RG8; assembly: GCF_017813315.1. Lineage (NCBI taxonomy): Bacteria > Bacillati > Actinomycetota > Actinomycetes > Kitasatosporales > Streptomycetaceae > Kitasatospora > Kitasatospora sp. RG8. The sequence continues at coordinate 115,678 of NZ_JAGIYX010000018.1, read as the reverse complement.
GCGGTCGGAGGGCCTGGACCCGGTGGACGAGGGCGCGGCGCGGGGTGCGGCCGAGGATCCGGCGGCGCTGCTGGCCCGCTGGCGGGCGGGACGGGAGGGGCTGCTGGCCGCCCTGGCCGCGGTGCCCGGCGACGTCCGGCTGCCGTGGTTCGGGCCGCCGATGAAGGCTCCGTCGATGGCCACCGCGCGGCTGATGGAGACCTGGGCGCACGGGCAGGACGTCGCGGACGCGCTCGGCGCGGTCCGCGAGCCGACCGCGCGGTTGCGGCACATCGCGCACCTGGGGGTGCGGACCATGGGGTTCGCCTTCTCGCTGCACGGCCTCCCGGCCCCGCAGACCCCGGTCCGGGTGGAACTGACCGCCCCGAAGGGCGAGTTGTGGTCGTGGGGACCGGCGGACGCGGCGGACCGGGTGACCGGGCCCGCACTGGACTTCTGCCTGCTGGTCACCCAGCGCCGGCACCGGGACGACCTGGCCCTGGCCGCCACCGGCGCGACGGCGGCGGCCTGGCTGCCGATCGCCCAGGTCTTCGCGGGCGCACCCGGGAAGGGGCGGGAGGCCGGGTCCGCGGGGTAGGGCCCGTCGCCGCCGGGCACACGGCCGCAGCCCCTGGCCCGCCGGGTCGTCCGGGGGACATCCAGGGGGCGGCCGGGGGACATCCAGGGGGCGGCCGGCGGTCGCCCCGGGGGCTGCCACGACGTACTCGGACGCGGGCTCGTCGTGGCAGCCCCCGGTCAGCTCCGCGCCTCCCGCCCGCAGGAGGCGATGAACTGCAGCAGGTGTTCGTTGACCAGCTCGGGGCGTTCCAGGTTGAGGCCGTGGCCGGCTCGTTGCACGATCTCGGCCCGGACTCCCGGAACCAGCGCGGTCACCCTCCTCAGCGCCTGGCGCGGCCGGAGCAGGGCGCTGCGGCTGCCCAGCAGGGCGAGGACGGGCAGCCGGATGGAGCCCAGCTCCTCGTCGGTGAACGGCCGGGCCGCGGGGCGGGTGTTCGGCTTGTAGGTCCGCATGGCCAGCATCAGGGGCGCGATCATCTCGGGCGGCGAGCCGAGCGCGGGGTTGGCGAGCAGCCGTCCCAGCGCGGGGCGCAGGCGCCGCGGGGCGAGCATGCCGAACAGGCCGCCGATCATGTGCGCGTAGAACCGCGCGGGGACCTTCTCGATCCCGCCGGGGTCCAGCGACGCGACCGACGCGAGGCGCCCGGGTGCGTGGACGGCCTGGTTCAGGGCCAGCCAGCCGCCGTAGGAGACACCGATCAGGTGGATCCGTTCCAGCCCGAGGCCGGAGAAGACCTCGCCGAGCCAGGCCGCGTTCTCCCGGGAGCCGGCCGCGGCGACGCGCTGGACGCTGCGGCCGGGGTCGTCCAGCGTGTCGATCGCGTAGACCGGGTGGTGCTCGCCCAGGGCGGCGATCTGCGGGTACCAGTTGGACGCGTGTCCGGCATGACCGTGCAGCAGCACGACCGGTTCGCCGGTCCGGGGTCCGTAGTGGTGGACGTGGACGGTGCCGTAGGTGGTTTCGACGTCGAGTTCCCGGCGGGGGCCCGGCCACAGCCCCATCGCACGGTCGTACGCCTTGAGGAACTTCGCCCGGGCCTCCTCGCTGACGAAGTGCCCGACGCTCGTCCTGGTCATGTCCCCTCCCGGTGCACGAAGCAGCAGCACTTGATGGTATGTTTGTACCATAAAAATGTTCGAAGGGAACCCGATGCCGAAGCTGGTGGACCACGAGGAACGGCGAGCCCACATCATCGACGCACTGCTCCGCGCGGCGGCGAGCGGAGGCCTGCACGCCGTCACCATGCGGTCCGTCGCGATCGAGGCGGGCGTCTCGGTGCGGCTCGTGCAGTACTACTTCGACACCAAGGAGCAGCTGCTGCTCGCGGCGCTCGCCCGCCTGGCGGTCCGCATGGGCGAGCGGGTCCGCGACCGCACGAGGCTGACCGGCCCCTCTGCGGCCCCGCGGGACGTCATCGAGGCGATCCTGCTCGAAGCCGTGCCGACCGACGAGGAGAGCCGGACCTTCCACCTCGTCTACACCGAGTACGCGGTGCTCTCCGTCACCGACCCCGCACTCGCCGACCAGTCGTTCCTCGCGGCACCCAACGAGATGGAGGGCTTCCTGGTCGGCCTGCTGACCGCCGCCCAGCAGGCCGGGGACGCCGATCCGCGCATGGACGCCCGCCAGGAGGCCGTCGTCCTCCTGGCGGTCTCCGCCGGCCTCGGCCTGAGCGTCCTGCTCGGCCAGCGGACGGCGGACGACGCGACCGCGGTCCTGCACTACCACCTCGGCCGGCTCTTCCCCGGCCCCCGGGCGGCCGACGCGCCCCGGCCGGCCGATTCGGTGCGAACAGCTGATTAATCGTCAAAGCTCAACGCCGAAAGGCCAAACCACTCTTTCCGGCGATAGGCGGAGTTCGTTGGCGAATGATGGAATTCCCCCACGATCCGCCTCGTCGGCCGGCGGATCGTCGAGTCGGACGACGCCTGCCTTCCGATCCCGGCACCCCGTCCCGTCAGAAGCCCCGGCGCGGCGCAGGCACCCCCCACGACTGCGTCGCGCCGGTCACCCGGCCTGAGGGGCGGCGGGCCGCGGAGGGACGGCGGGCCGCGGAGGCGTGGTGGCCGGGCGCTCGGGATCCGACTTCGTCCAGGCGGAGAGGCCCAGCTTGCCGGTGGTGCCCAGGTCGAGCTCGGCGGGGACGGTGAGGCGGGGGCGGCCGGGAAGCGGGGCGACGTCGAGGAAGCGGCCGTTGTCGGCCGGCCGGGTGCCGGAGGTGACGGTGTTGCGCCAGGCCAGGGCGAAACTCGCGGACTCCCCCGGCTGGAGCGTCACCGGCTTCGGCGCGGCGTCGAAGGAGTCCAGGGTGGCGATGCCCGCCGAACCGCGCCGGACCGCGATGTCCAGGGGCGCCCGCTCCGCGTCGAGCACGCGCACGTCCGGGTGGCCGTTCAGGGTGTACGGCCCGGTCCCGCAGTTGGTCAGGCGGATCCCCATCACCCGCAGGCCCATCGCGGCGTTCGCCTCCTCCGCGGCCAGCGACACGCCCTCGGGCGAACAGACCGCGGCGGGAGTGGGGGTGGGTGTGACCGTCTCGGTGACCAGCGGATCGGGCGTCACCAGCCCCGGCGTCCCTCCGCCCGCCCCGGTCACGCCGCCCGCCCCGGTCACGCCGCCCGCCCCGGTCACGCTCGTGCTGCCGCACCCGGCCACCAGGGCGGCCCCTGCACAGAGCAGGCCGACGCGCAGGCCCGCCCGCAGGCCCGTCCTGGCGAGCAGCGGCGTCCGGCGGATTCCGGTCGGCGTCGTCGAGTCCATGGGGACGATCATTGCACGAACGGGCGCGGTGGCCCGGGCTCTACGGCTGCCCGAGCAGGCCGAGGGCGTCGACCGCCGCCGAGGAGAGCATCGGCTCCGTCAGGCCGGAGAGCGGCATCCACCGGGCGCCCGAGGTCGATCCGCCGACCTCGGTGACGACCGGCCGGCCGGGCTTGAGCTCGACGCGGTAGAACAGCCCCACCAGGTGCCAGTGCACGCCGAGCCGGTGGGCCGAGTAGCTCCGCGCGTCCACCAGCCGGGCGCTGCGGAGTTCGAGGCCGGTCTCCTCGTGCAGCTCGCGCGCGAGCGTCTCCTGCGGCTGCTCCCCCGGGTCGATCCCGCCACCGGGCAGGTGCCAGAGCCCGGGCAGGAACACCGGCGAGGCGTCGGAGAGTCGCGTCAGCAGGAGCCGCCGCTCCGACGTGGCGATCGCGTACGCCGAAACCCGTGAACGTATCTGCTCGCCCAAGGCGTGCCCCCGCGTTGACGTCCTGCTTCCATGAACTTCCCGCTGCGGAAGCCCCCTTGATCACGAGCCTACCCCCATCCGCGCGGCGGCCTCAGACCCCCAGCCGCAGCGGGCTCAGCCGGGTGGCGACCAGGTTGGTGGCGCCACGGTCCCGCTCGACGTGGCCGTGGACCAGCAGGCCGGCCCGGTCGAGGGCGGTGCGGCGCTGGGACTCCCAGACGGGGCGGCTGCAGATCACGTTGATCAGGCCGGTCTCGTCCTCCAGGCTGAGGAACAGCACCCCGCCGGCCGTCGGCGGGCGCTGACGGTGCGTCACCAGGCCGCCCACCACCACGGCGGCGCCCGGCTCGACGTCCGGGAGTTGGGCGGCGGACAGTGCGCCACCGCGTTCCAGGTGGGCGCGCAGGTGCTGCACGGGGTGGCTGGTGGCGGAGGTGCCGGTGGCCCAGAGGTCGGCGATGGTCTCCTCGACCGGGGTCATCTCCGGCAGCGGCGGCGCCTCGGTGCCGGGCGTGGTGCCGGGGATCAGCGCCGCCGAGACGCCCGCGTACGCCCCGGCCGCCCAGAGCGCCTGACGCCGGCCCAGCCCGAAGCAGCCGAACGCGCCCGCCGTCGCCAGCGCCTCCAGCACCGGCGCCGGCAGTCCCGTCCGGCGGGCGAAGTCCTCCAGGTCCGCGTACGGCTGCCCGGCCGCGATCGCCTCGGCCTGCGGGGCGCCGATGCCGCGGACGGTGTCCAGGCCGAGCCGGACGGCGGGCTGCGGCTTGCCCGCGGTGAGCGGCGGCGTGGGCGTCGGCCCCCGGTACGACTCCAGGGTGGGCCGGGGACCGCTGGCGTTGACGTCGACGCCGCGGACCCGGACGCCGTGCCGCCGGGCGTCCGCGATCAGGCTGAGCGGCGAGTAGAAGCCCATCGGCTGGTTGGCCAGCAGAGCGCAGGTGAAGGCCGCCGGGTAGTGGTACTTGAGCCAGGCGCTCGCGTACACCAGGTAGGCGAAGCTGATCGCGTGGCTCTCCGGGAAGCCGTAGTTGGAGAAGGCCTCGATCTTGGTGTAGACGTCCTCGGCGGTCTCCTCGGGGATGCCGCGCGCGGCCATGCCGCCCAGCAGCCGCTCGCGCAGGCGGGCGACGCGTTCGTGGGAGCGCTTGGAGCCCATCGCCTGGCGCAGCCGGTCGGCCTCGGCGGGGGTGAACCCGGCGCAGTCGATGGCCAGTTGCATCATCTGCTCCTGGAACAGCGGCACCCCGAGGGTCTTGCCGAGCGCGTTCTCCATCAACGGGTGCGGGCAGCCCGCCGCTTCGAGCCCGGCCCGGCGCCGCAGGTACGGGTGGACGGACCCGCCCTGGATCGGCCCCGGGCGGATCAGTGCCACCTCCACCACCAGGTCGTAGAAGTGGTCCGGCTTGAGGCGCGGCAGGGTGGCCATCTGGGCGCGCGACTCGACCTGGAAGACGCCGACCGTGTCGGCCCGGCGCAGCATCGCGTAGACGCCCGGGTCGTCGTCCGGGATGGTGGCCAGGGTGTGGCGCACGCCGTGGTGCTCGGCGATCAGGTCGCAGGTGTCGTGCAGTGCGGCGAGCATGCCGAGGCCGAGGAGGTCGATCTTGACCAGCCCGGCGCCGGCCGTGGAGTCCTTGTCCCACTGCAGCACGGACCGGCCCGGCATCCGGGCCCACTCGGTCGGGCAGATCTCGCCGATCGGCTCCTTGGTGAGCACCATGCCGCCCGAGTGGATGCCCAGGTGGCGGGGCAGGCCGTGGAGTTGTCCGGCCAGGGCGAGCACGTCGGCGGGGATGACGGCGTCCGCGCCGGGTGGTGAACGGAAGTCGCTCTGCCGGCTGAACGCGTCCACCTGCCCCTGCGGGTAGCCGAGGACCCGGGCGGCGTCGCGCAGCGCCAGCCGGGGCCGGTAGGTGATCACGTTGGCGACCTGGGCGGCGTGCTCGCGCCCGTAGCGGCGGTAGACGTACTGGATGACCTCCTCGCGGCGGCGGTTCTCGATGTCCAGGTCGATGTCGGGCGGCCCGTCGCGGGCGGTGGAGAGGAAGCGTTCGAAGAGCAGCTTGTAGTGGATCGGGTCGACGGCGGTGATCCCGAGCGCGTAGCAGACCGCCGAGTTGGCCGCCGAACCCCGGCCCTGGCACCAGATGTCCTCGCGGCGGCAGAACTCGACGATGTCGTGGACGATCAGGAAGTAGCCGGCCAGCCGCAGGTCCTCGATGACGTCCAGCTCCTTGGCGAGCTGACGGCGGGCGGGCCCGTTGCCGGGGCCGAAGCGGACCGGGCCGCCCTCGGCGACCAGCGCGCGCAGATGGCCGATCTCGGTCTGCCCCGGAGGGACGGGGAAGCCGGGCAGCTCGGGGTCGAGCCGGGTGAAGTCGAAGACGCAGGACCGGGCCAGGTCGACGGTGGCCTCCCGGACCCCCGGGAAGCGGGCCAGCCGGGCGGCCATCTCCCGGCCCGATCGCAGGTGCGCCGTGCCGGCCGCCTGCGTCCAGCCCGCCGCGTCCTGGAGGGTCCGGCGCTCGTGCAGGGCGGCGAGGCTCTGCGCCAGCCGGCCCTGCGCCGGGCCGGCGTGGTGGGCGTTGGTGGAGGCGACGACGGGCAGGCCGAGCCGGGCGGCGAGGGCGGCCAGGGCGTCGTTGCGCAGGTCGTCGCCGGGCAGCCACTGGTCGATCAGCTCGACGTACACGTTGTCGCGGCCGAACGCTTCGGTGAGGGTGAGGAGTTGCTCCTCGGCACGGAGCCGGCCACCAGCGGGGGGTCGGCCTTCGGCGAGGAGTTTGCCACCGGCGGGGAGTTTGCCGGCGGGGGGTCGGCCGTCGGTGCGGGGTGGGCCACCGGCGAGGAGCCGGTCACCGGCACCACGGGCTGCGCCGTTCGTGGGTGCGACCGGTGGCCGGCCCGTGCCGAGGGCGGCGGGCACCCGGCCGAGGCGGCAGCCGGTGAGCACCGCCCAGTGGCCGTCGTGCGCGTCCGCCAGCGCGGCGAAGTCGTACGCCGGCCTGCCCTTGGCCCCGCCCGCCAGCTGGGCGGCGCTGATCGCCGCGGAGAGACGGCGGTAACCGGCCGGGTCGCGGGCCAGGACGAGCAGGTGCTCGGTCCGTTCGTCCCGGCGCAGGGTCAGCTCGGCGCCGAACACCGTGCCGACCCCCGCCTCCCGGGCCGCCTCGGCGAAACGCACCGCGCCGTAGAGGCCGTCGTGATCGGTGAGCGCGAGCGCCTCGACACCCAGCCTGGCGGCCTCCGCGACCAGTTCCTCGGGGTCGCTGGCGCCGTCGAGGAAGCTGAAGGCGGAGTGCACGTGCAGCTCGGCCCAGGCCGGGGCAGTGGGGCCGGACGGGTCGGCCTGACCGGCTTGGTCGGCCGGGTCTGCGGGATGTGCGGGATGTGCGGGGAGGTGGGCCTCGGTGCGGCGGCGCAGCGGGACGACCGCGCCACCCTCCGGGCCCGGGCCGTCGCCGGCCAGGCGTCGGTGCAGTTCGCTCCAGGGGAGCGTGGGGTGGCTGGTGAATCCCATCGGGGGTGTTGCCTTCGGTCGTGCCTGTGTCGTGCGCGTGGTGCCCGTGTCGTGCCGGTGACGCCGTGTCGTGCCTGCGGCGCCTGTTTCGTCGCTGCGGTGCCTGTTTCGTGCCTGTGGTTCCTGTTTCGTGGCTGCTTTCGTGACGTGCCCGTTCTGGTGCCTGCCCCCCTTTCCTGCCCCCTGGCGCGGATGGCCGGGTCAGTCGTAACCGGCCTCCAGGTACCACTCACCGCCTTCCACCGTGAGCAGCAGCGCCCGGCCGTCCGCCACCGTGACCTGGAAACGCGCCCGGCGGCGGGCCAGCGACCGGTCCCACCAGTACTCGACCGCCGGCCAGGGCCCGGTCCAGCCGTCCACCACCAGCTCCCGCCCCCGCACCGCCACCCGGGCCGGCCTGGCCGACACGCCCGCCCGCCCGTCGACCACCACCGGCCGACCGTCCGCGTCCAGCACCACGACCGGCACCGGGGTGCGGTGCACCACCGCCGGCCAGACGTCGCGCAGCCGGCCGGGCCACGGCGCGTCGGCCGGCGCCGCCGGGTCGTACGGCTCGCCCCACGGCACCCGGACCGCCTGCTCGCCCGGCCCCCGCCCGCCGGCCGGCTCGATCCGGCGCAGCCCGGCATGCCCGAGCACCGCCTGCACCCGGGCCACCGCACGCTCCACCCGGTCGTCCGCAACCGCCTGCCCCCAGAGCGCCAACTGCCGGCCCTGGTCGGGGGAGAGGTCGTCGGGGACGAGGCGCAGGGCGGTGAAGCCCGCGTCGTGTTCCGCCTCGCCCGGTACGGCGAAGGTGCCTGCGCCCTGCCAGGCCTGGAGCTGCCAGCGGACCCGCTCGGCCAGCGCCGTCGCCGACAGCCGGCCCTCGTGCCGCCAGAGCCGCGAAACGGTCCGCCCGTCCGCGCAGGACACCTCGACCGCGACCCGCTGACAGGTCAGCCCCGCCCCGGCGAGCCTCTGGTGCAACCGCTCGGCGAGCGTGCGGGCGACGAACACCAACGGCTCGGCGAGCGGCTCCGGCGGGTCGAAGCGCTGCTCGACGGAGAGGTCCGGGCCCTCCGTACGCGGTACCAGCGGGCGCGGTTGCAGGCCTCGGGCCAGCCGGTGCGCGGCCGTCCCGGGCGGGCCGAACCGGTCCGCGACCGACTCGGCGGGCAGCGCGGCGAACGACCCGACGGTGGGCAGGCCGAGGCGGTCCAGCAGCTCCGCCAACACCTCGTCGCCGAGCGCGGCCACCGGGTAGGGGGCGAGGAACTCGGCCGTCCGTCCGGCCGGCACCAGCACCCCGGCGCGGGCGGCCAGCACGGCGGCGAACAGGCCGTCTGCGACGCCGACCTGGCCGTGGGGGGCGGTTCCGGCGAGGGCCGCCTCCGCGGGGGTGGTTCCGGCGGGGGTGGTTCCGGCGGGGCGGGCCGGCGGCGGGTACGCGGCCGGGTGGGCGAAGCCGCCCCGTGCACCGTCCCGGGCCGCCGGTGCGGCGGCGAACAGCTCGTCCACGGCCGCGGCCCGGCGGCGGGCTCCGGCCCGGTCGGCGTCGGCGGGGTGCACCTCCGGACGGTCGGCACCGGCGTCGGCGGGGTGCACCTCCGGACGGTCGGCACCGGCGTCGGAGGGGTGCACCTCCGTACGGTCGGCACCGGCGTCGGCGGGGTGCACCTCCGTACGGTCGGCAGCGGCGTCGGCGGGGTGCACCTCCGTACGGTCGGCAGCGGCGTCGGCGGGGTGGTCCTGCGGCCCCGGCCCGGCGTCGCCCGACACGTTCCCGCCCCGGAACCCGTTCCCGCCCCGGTGCCCGTTCCCGCTCCCGTCCCCGACCTGGTCCCCGGCCCCGTCCATCGGCCGGGCCAGGGCGGCCGTCACCGCGCCCTGCACCTTGGCCGCCAGCGCCTCCTCGCCGCCGAAGTACCGGCTCGGCCCCTTCACCGGGATCGCGCACAGGCCCGGGCGCAGCACCTCCACCCGGGACGTGAACGCCTCCACCGCCGCGACGACCGGTTCGAACCGCCGGGTCTCCGCCTCCGGGTCACGGTCGCGCAGTTCCAGCGCCGGGCAGAGCCGCTGGGCCAGCTTGAGGCGCTGTCCCTGCCGCACCCCGGCTGCCCGGGCCGCCTCCGAGCACGCCAGGATCCGCCCACCGGTGACCACCGCCACCGGGGCGTCGTCACCGGCCTCGCCGTGCGCCGCGGACCCCATGACGGCCGTCACCGGCCAGTCCGGACACCAGACCACCAGCACCCGCGGCGTTCCCGCCGTACCGACCGCGCCGGCCTCCTCGGCCGCCCCGGCCGCTCCGCTTCCGGTCACCTCACACCACCGCCATACGTTCGAGAGCCGCCCCGGCCCCCGACGTCACGTCCTCCCCCGTCCCGATCACCTCGGCGGCCTCCGCCACCGCCCGCACCTCGCCGTGCTCGTCCGGCAGCCAGAGCCGGGCGGTACGCCCGCGCACCGCCGGACCACGGCCCTCGGCCGCCACCTCCACCTGCCGCCCGGTGAGCTGCCCGTGCCCGTCCCCCAGCCCGAACCACCGCCCGGACCGCACACCCAGCCGCAGCCCCGCACCGGGCCACGGCCCGGCCACCAGCAGCACGCACCCGCTGCGCCGCAGCACGGCCGCCAGCCGGGCGGCCGGCTTCGGTGCCACCGGCCCGTCCGGGCGCAGCATGATCAGCTCGACCGCCCCGGCCAGCACCGAGACCACCTCGGCCCAGTGCGGCCCGGGGTCGTCCGCCACCAGCAGCCGCCGCAGGTCCAGCCCGTACCCGGCGGCCGCGGCCAGCCCCAGGTCCGGCAGCCCCACCGCCGCCGCCCACCCGCCGTCCGACTCCCCCACTCCGGCCGCCAGCGCCAGCAGCAGCCCGAGGTCCCCGCCCCCGACCGACACCACCGTCCCCCGCCGCAGCCCGCCCTCCGGCAGCACCTCTCCCAACGCCGGCAGCACCGGCAGCAGCCCCCGCCGCCCGGCCCCCTCCCCGGCGACGCCCACGAGCGCAGCCGCAGGCACCACCGGGCGGAGCGGCTGCCGCTCGGCGGTGGATTCGAAAACAGGTTCGAAAACGGGCACACCCCCAGGATCGAACATTCGTTCGCAAAGATTCAAGTCCGATTCGCCCACCCGGCCGGTCACGCTCCGTGCTGCCGCATGGTGTCGAAGGTCGATCGATCCCATCGAGGGCCGACGACCGGCCGGATCGTCTCGTCGAAGCTTGACCTCCCCTGTTGGCAGGGGCACGGCAAGGCGCAGAGCGGCCCCTTCCATGCATCCCACCCCCGTGCAGCCGGCAGATCCCCACCCGGCCTCATCCGTACTGTCGGATTCCCGCCTACGCCGCGCCGGCGCGGCAGGCTTTGTCCCGGGGGGGCAATCTCGCTTCGTCCTGAGCATTGCCGTGCGGGGCGCGGACCGGGCCGCTGCAGGTCGTGATTCTCTGCGGAAATCGGCTATGACAGACCGTCAGCACATGTCAGGAGTGACGACCTACTGACGGTCCGTCATGGGATGATCCAGGCGCTTCGGCAGCAAGCCGACCAGTGAGGAGACAGCCATGTCCGAGACCACGCCCAACTCGAAGGGCCCCGCCAAGACCCAGATGTCACCCGAGCAGATGGCACGCCTCGGGCTGACTCCCACCCCCGAGGCAACGGCGCCCCTGCAACCGACGCCTGTCCCGGCGTCCGAGGTCAAGCCCGAGGAGGTCGGCACGTTGACACTGGAGTACAAGGACGGACAGCCCGTGCTGACCGTCCGCGGCGGGAGGTTCATCCCCAACGGGATCCCCGTGCTGGACGCGTCCGGGACGCAGCTCGCCAGCTACAGCGACTTGAGCGTCCTTGACCAGCACCTGGGCATCATGGACATCACCTACGCATCCGCGTGGCAACTGGGCAAGTAAGCCCGGCGCCCTGACGACTCTCGCCACTCTCGCAGGTGATTGCCACCTGAAGGGTGGTCCCGTTCGGGGATCCCGCCCCGGGCGGAATCCCCGAACGGTGTCGCTCTCGCACGAGTACGCGGACCGGCCCCCGGGTTCGTTCGGATGTGTGCGACCTGGCGGCGCCCTGCCTGCTGCCCAAGTCGGGGGCGGAGGCGAACTCACCAGCAGTCAGACTTCGGTGAGATCACTCATCCTTCACCGAGACAGGACATCCGTGCTGCCGCATCTGACCGAGGTCCGACCGGTCGCGCCGAGGTTGTTCGGTTGTTCGGTGAGCGAGGTGACGGCAGGGATGCGTTCCCCAGGCCGAGGATCACCGGATCACGAACGCTGGAAGCCGCCGCCCTTCCACGTCGTGGGGCAGAGCGAGGCCGAACCGGGACTCGAACATCGCCAGTGCGGCACGGCCCTCGTCCTCGACGCGCTCCTCGTCCGGGCGGGCGGACTCGCCATCCGGGAGGAGCACACCAGCCCGCACCAGATCGGCCAGCAGGAAGTCCGGCTGCCGACCCCACCGCCAGACCTCTTCACCGAGGCCGAAGGAACAGATGTCCTCCCCGTCCCTGGCGTAGGCGAACTGCTTCGGCGGATGGTCGGGTTGAGGATCCAGATGGACGACTTCCACCCCGCCCCGCGAGATGTCCGCCAACCGCTCCGCCGCTGTGGAAACGCCGGCGGCTTCACCACGGGCCGCAGGACGCGGCCGGTCACGCGGTCGCGCAGTCCAGGACCCGGCCGTCGGCCGTGCCGACGAGCAGGCGGCCGGGGCCGGTGACGGTGAGCGCCGTCGGGACGGCGGGGACACCGGCGACGGTCAGCCGGTGGCGCCAGCGCAGCGTGCCGTCGTGGAGGTCGAGGGCCAGGAGCTCGCCGTTGCGGTAGGCGAGGTAGGCGGTGTCCGGCCCGGTGTCCGGCCCGGTGTCCGGCCCGGTGTCCGGCCCGGTGTCGAGGTCGGTGGCGACGTGGTCGGTCCGGAAGACCCAGCGGGGCGCGCCGTCGGTGGCCGCGCGGCGGACGACGAAGGACCCGCCGGGCTGCAGCCCGCGGCCGTCGTAGACGGTGCCGGCGTGCACCAGGTCGCCGTCGTCGGTTTCCACGCCCGGGCCGGGGAAGTGCGTCTCCCCGGGCTCCCAGGAGAACGGGAACAGGGGCTGGACGCCCTTCCCCTCGGGGGACCGCACCGAGAGCCAGCGCGGCTTCGGCTTCCGGCCGGCCCCGGGGGCCCGGTTGACGTAGTCCCGGCTGCCGTAACGGATCCGCAGGCGCTCGTGCCGGTCGACGTAGACCGTGGTCCGGTGCTGGATCAGCAGGCCGTCGGCGAGGGCGGTGCACACGGGCGGCTCCGGGCCGTCCTCCTCCTCCCGGTCGAGGGTGGCCAGGACCGCGCCGTCCAGCAGCTCCTCGACGGCGAGGACGTGCCGCCGGGGCTCCCAGTCCGGGCCCAGCGCGGAGAGCACCCGGCGGGCCGCGTCCTCGCCGTCGGTGCGCGGGGCGGGCATCCGGGGGCCGGCCAGGTCGGCGCCGGTGAGGGAACGGGGTGCGACGGCGCGCCAGTCGGGCCGCCGCACGACGGCTGCGTGGCCCTCGACGTGCGCCTTCCGGTCCTTCCAGTCGTCGGGCGGTGCCATCAGCACGCGCAGGGCCTGCCCGTCGAGCCAGGTCAGTCCGAGGACCTGGCGGCCGAGGTCGTGCTCGATGAGGGAGGTGGTGGCGCCCGTTTCCCAGTCGAGCAGGAACAGCTCGCCCTCGAAGAAGTAGCCGCCGTCGTACTCCCCGGTGCCGACGGCGAGCAGGGGCTCCGTGGGGTGGAAGGCCAGCGCGTGGACCGGGAAGCGCGTCCGGAGCACGGCCCGGCAGCCGAGGTCCCCCGTGCCGTACACCCCCGCCGTCGCCGCCCCGGCGAACCCGGGCTCGCCCGCGACGGCGAGCAGGCCGCGCCCCTCGTCGGCCACGGCGAGGACGGGCTGACCGACCTCGGCGAACGGGCGGTCGCCGAGGACGTGGAGGACGCGGAACGGGGAGGTCAGGCCTGAGGTCATGCCGGAGATCCTCCCAGCCGGCGGCGTCGGCCCCTGCGCGGGCCCGGCCGGGGCACGGCCCGGCTCCGACCGGCAGTACCCCGGTCACCGCCCTCACCGCGCCGAACCGGCTGAACCGTCCTGCGCCGTCCTGAGGCCGCATTGAACCGCGCCGAACCGCGCCGAACCGCCCTGTGGCCTCAGGAGGTGAGGGAACGGGCGATGCGGAAGCCGACGTCGTCGACGCGGTAGGTGGGGTGGCTGCGGCGGCGGGCGGAGGCGCGGCAGCTCCAGTGCTCGTCGAACCAGCCGCCGCCGCGCAGGACCCGGTAGCTGCCGTAGACCTCGGCGTCGTAGACGTCCCAGCACCAGTTCCAGACATTGCCGAGCATGTCGTGGAATCCCCAGGGGTTGGGCTGCTTGCCGCCCACCTCGTGGATCCGCTCGTCCGAGTTGCCGCGGTACCAGGCGATCTCGTCCAGCGGGCCGTAGTGCGGCCCGGTGGTGCCGGCGCGGCAGGCGTGCTCCCACTCGGCCTCGGTGGGCAGCCGGTACCCGTCGGCGTCCTGGTCCCACGTGACGGTCTCGGCCTCGGGGTCGGGGTGGTAGGCGGGGGTGAGGCCGTCGCGGTGGGAGAGGGTGTTGCAGAAGCGGACCGCGTCCCACCAGGAGACGCTCTCGACGGGCAGGCGGTCCCCCTCGACGGTGCCCGGCCGGTCGCCGGTCACCTCCGCGTACAACGCCTGGGTGACCGGGAACGCCGCGAGCCGGTAGGGCGCGAGATCCACCGGCCAACTGCGCTGGGTCCGCCGGTCGGACAGTGTCACCCGGCCCGACGGAACAGTGATCATCAGGTTTTCCGCATTGGCGTCCATGGGCTGTCGATCCTAGGGCAACCCGCGGCTTTGATCACACGTCAGCACTTCTCACGGCGCCTCGGGCGTCACGGCGTCTCGGCCGTCACGGCACCTCAGACGTCACGGCACCTCAGACGTCACGGCGCCGCACGACGACCAGCGAGAGGACGACGGCGGCCAGCGGCCAGACCGCCAGCACGGCCCAGGAGCCGGAGACGGTGGGGTAGTCGAAGCCGCTGCCGGGCGGCGGCGACCAGTGCTGGACCAGACGCTTCCAGGCGGAGGACACCATCAGGTGGTTGACGTCGGCGGACCAGCGCACCGAGGTCGAGAAGAACACCGGCAGCATCAGCAGCACGAAGCCGGTGGTGACCGTGGCCGCCGCGCCGTGCCGGACCAGGACGCCGAAGCACAGTCCGACCAGCGCGCAGACCGGGGCCACCAGCGCGGACACCACCACGGCGCGCAGGACACCGGGGTGACTGATCGGCACGCCCGCCTGATGCCCGTTCAGGATCGCCTGGGAGACGGTGAACGAGCCGATCGAGGTCACCGTGCCGGCCACAGTCCAGACCGCGGTGACGACCGCCGCCTTCGCCAGCACCACCTCGCGGCGCGCGGGCACCGCCACCATGGTGGTGCGGATCAGCCCGCTGCCGTACTCGTTGACGACGCTGAACGTGCCGAGGCTGCCGGCGACGAGCATCAACGTCAGGTAGCCGGGCACCGGATAGGCGTCGAACACCAGGAAGCCCTCGTTGGGGCGGGCCGCCATCTCGACCCCCGCGAGGTTGGCGGACTCCGCCAGCGCCGCCGCCGCGGAGGAGCCGACGACGAAGAGGACGGTGAAGGCGAGGATCCACGGGGTGGAGCGCAGCGAGCGCAGCTTGATCCACTCGGCGGCGAACACGTCACCGAAGCGCGCGGGCGGCTCGGCCGTCCGGCCGGCGGCGGCGGAGGAGGAGAAGGAAGGGGAGGAGGGGAACGAGGAGGCCGGGGAGACGCCGGCGGGCTCGGGGGCGAGTGCGGTCATCGGGTCCGTCCTGCCTGGTAGTCGACGCGGTCTGCGGTCAGTTCCATGAACGCCTCCTCCAACGAGGCGCTGCGGGTGGTGAGTTCGGTGAGCACGATGCGGTGTTCGGCGGCGAGTGCGCCGATCCGGTCGGCCGCCGCCCCGGTCACGACGAGCCGCTCGGCCCCGGCCGAGCCCTCCGGTTCGACCGAGGCGCCGGCCGCGGTCAGCAGCACGGTCAGTTCGGCGGCCTGCGGGGTGCCGACCACGACTTCGAGCCGGGTGCCGCGGGCCGCGAAGGCCCGGACCGGCTCGGCGGCGACCAGCCGGCCCTGCCCGATGACGACGAGCTGGTCGGCGGTCTGCTCCATCTCCGCCATCAGGTGGCTGGAGAGGAACACCGTCCGGCCCTCCGCGACCAGCCGGCGGAACAGCCGGCGGACCCAGAGCACGCCCTCCGGGTCCATGCCGTTGACGGGCTCGTCGAACAGCAGCACCGGCGGGTCCCCGAGCAGGGCGGTGGCAATGCCGAGCCGCTGCTTCATGCCGAGTGAGAACCCGCCGATCCGGCGACGCGCCGCCTCGGCCAGGCCCACCTCCGCCAGCACCTCGGCCACCCGGCTCCGCGCGATGCCGTTGCTGCGGGCCAGCGCCGCCAGATGGGCTTCGGCGGTCCGCCCGCCGTGGACGTGCCCCGCGTCCAGCAGGGCCCCGACGTGCCGCAGTCCGCGCCGGTGGCTGCGGAACGGGACGCCGCCGACGGTGGCCGTGCCGGCGGTGGGCGCGTCCAGGCCGAGGATCAGTCGCAGGGTGGTGGTCTTGCCGGCGCCGTTGGGCCCGAGGAACCCGGTGACCTGACCGGGCCGGACGGTGAACGACAGGTCGTCCACGGCGGTCCTGCCGCCGTACGTCTTGGTGAGTTCGTTGACTTCGATCACGGCACCGACTCTTCCGGCCGGACCCCGCACCGGGCATCAGGCCGGGGACGACAGTTGCACGGGCCGCTTCGCCCGGGGGCGTACGCCCTGGGGCCAATGTCCGGCGGGCGGCGGACGGCTAGTCTCGCGGCATGACGAGCGGGGCGGGCGGAGCAGGCGGAGCAAGTGGAACGACCAGGCCGAACGGGGCGAGCGAAGCGGGCGGAGGGACCGATGCAGGTGCGGCCACCGGGGCCGGCACGCCCTCCGAGGTGGCACGGGGCCACCGGCTCGCCGCCTGGGCCGGCGGGGCGTGCTATCCCGTCGTGGTGCTGCTGCTGATGACCGGCGCACCGAGGGCCAACGGCGACCTGCACGCCCTCGGGGGGCTGCTCGCCGGGAGCCTGCTCCTCGGTCTGCTGCGCCGCCGTCCGCTGACGGCCCTGGCACTGACCCTGTTCGGCGCGCTGAGCGTGGTGGTGCTGAGCCCGGGCCAGAGCGCGATGACGTTCCTGCCGTTCCTGACGGTGGACCTCGTGCTGGGCCTGGTGGTCGCCACCCGGTCGCGGCGCACCTCGATCGCCGCCGTCGCGGTGGCGCTCCTGCTGCAGTTCCTCGCCGTCGGCCTGTTCACCCGCCCCGACAACATGGTGGGCGTCGCCCTGGTCGCCCTCCTGGCGCTGGTCACCTGCTGCGTGGTCGGCCTGCTGCTCCGCGAGCGCCGCGAGCACGCGGTGGCCCTGCGCTCGCAGGAGATCGCCGAGGCGGTGACCGCGGAACGGCTGCGGATCGCCCGCGAGTTGCACGACATGGTCGCGCACAGCATCGGGATCATCGCCATCCAGGCCGGGGTGGGCAGCCGGGTCATCGAGACGCAGCCGGCCGAGGCGCGCGAGGCGCTGCGGGCGATCGAGTCCACCAGCCGGGAGACCCTGGCGGGCCTGCGGCGGACACTGGTGGCGCTCCGTCAGGCCGATGCGGACACCGGCACGGGGTCGGGATCGGGGGCCGGGTCGGGGTCGGCTCCGCTCGCTCCGACGCCGGGGCTCGCGGACGTCGAGCGGCTGGTGGCGGCGACCGCGGACGCAGGGGTCCGGGTCGAGGTGCAGTGGGCCGGCGAGCGGCGCCGGCTGCCGGCCGACATCGACCTGTCCGCCTACCGTATCGTGCAGGAGGCGGTGACCAACGTGGTCCGCCATGCGGGCACCGGGAGCTGCCGGGTGGCCATCGACTACGGGGTGGAGGAGCTGTCGGTGGAGGTGCTCGACGACGGGCGCGGGACGCCGAGTCCGGCGGGGTCCGGTTTCGGCATCACCGGCATGCGCGAGCGCGTCAGCCTGCTGCACGGCCGGTTCAGCGCCGGGCCGCGCCCGGAGGGCGGGTTCCGGGTGGCGGCGCGGCTGCCACTCCCCCGGACGGTGTCGCGGGCGGTGCCGCAGCCGGCTCCGCAGGCGGGTTCGCGACCGGTCCCCCCGGCGGTGTCGCAGCCGGAACCCCGGGCGGGTTCGCGGCCGGCTCCGCTGGCGCCCGGGACCGGGCGGGCGGGCGTCCGATGAGCATCCGCGTCGTCCTGGTCGACGACCAGCCGCTGGTCCGCTCCGGCCTGCGCGTGATCATGGCCGACCACCCCGACCTGGAGGTCGTCGGCGAGGCCGGGTCGGGCGCCGAGGCGGTCCGGCTGGCCCAGGAGGTCCGCCCGGACGTGGTGGTGATGGACATCCGGATGCCCGGCATGGACGGCATCGAGGCCACCCGCCTGATCACCGCCGCCTCCGGCTCCACCCGCGTCCTGGTCCTGACCACCTTCGACGAGGACGAGTACGTCTACGGCGCGCTGCGGGCGGGCGCCAGCGGCTTCGCGGTCAAGGACATGGCGGTGGACGACATCCTGGCGGCGGTCCGCGTGGTCGCCGCCGGGGACGCCCTGATCGCACCGGGCGTCACCCGGCGCCTGATCGCCGACTTCCTCGACCGCCCCGCACCCGGCGGCGCCCCCGCGCCGTCCCGGACGATCGCGGGCATCACCGAACGCGAGCGGGAGGTCCTCACCCTGGTCGGCCGGGGCCGCTCGAACACCGAGATCGCCGACGAGCTGTTCATCTCCGTCGCCACCGCCAAGTCCCATGTGGCACGACTGCTCAGCAAGTTGGACGCGCGCGACCGCGTCCAACTGGTGATCATCGCCTACGAGGCGGGGCTGGCCACCACGACACGGTGACCGGGCCACAGCCACAGCCGAGCATCACCCCAGGTCAGAGCGGTGCATCATCGGTCGTTAAGCTCCCGCCCATGGCTGACGTCCCCGGTTTCACCTGTTCCTGCTGTGGCGAGTACCACGCGGAGCCGCCCACGGGCTTCTCCGCCGCGGCGCCCCACGTCTGGAAGGAGAAGTACGGGAAGCGGCGCGACAGCATGCTGTCCGAGGACCAGTGCGTGGTCAAGGGAAAGCACTTCTTCGTCAAGGGCCTGATCGAGATACCGGTGCTCGGCACCACCGACGTCTTCTCGTGGGGCGTCTGGGTCTCCCTCAGCGAGCCCAACTTCGCCCGCGCGACCGAGCTGTGGACCACCCCCGGCCGGGAGGGCGAGCCACCCTACTTCGGCTGGCTGACCACCGACCTCCTCGTCTACTCCCCCGGCACGCTGAACCTCAAGACCCACGTCCACACCCGTCCGGTCGGCGAGCGCCCCACCATCGAGCTGGAGCCCACCGACCACCCGCTCGCCGTCGAACAGCGCACCGGCATCACCCCGGAGCGGGTCCGCGAGATCGTCGAGGCCGTCCTCCACCCGTCGGCCTGAGCGGCACGGCCCCGCGGGGGCGTGAGCGGCACGGCTCACGGGCCCGGCCCTCCGGCCGGGCCGGCTGTCCGACCGCTCCTGCCAGGATCACTGCCGTGAACCCCCGCACGGCAGCGTTTAGGGTCGGGTTCCGGACGTGATCGATGTGAGTCGGCGTAGGTCGGTGTGAGTCGGCGTAGGTCGATGTGAGTCGGGGTGGGGAGTGACGTGATGCTGGAAGCTGAGCTGCCGGCGGGGCTGACGCATGCGGGGAGCCGGGAGTTCCTGGTGACGGAGGGGCTGCCGGAGCGGGCGGCGCTGCTGGACTTCCGGCGGCTGGCCGCGGGCCCGCCGAAGCTGCTCACCGCCCGGCAGGGTGGTGAGGTCCTGGGCGACGGGCGGCTGTTCGTCCTCGGGGAGACGGACTACTGCGGCAGCCTGGTGGTGCTCGACGGGGTGGGCGGAGAGGTCCGGCTCGTCGAGCAGGAGGGCGGGACGCTCCGCCACGACCTGCTCGCGACCGACCTGCCCGCGCTCGCCGGGCTGATTCGGGAGACCGAGGCCGTGTCCCTGGCCGCCGCGGACCGGGAGGCGGCCGACGGACGGCGGGGTGCGCGGATCGCGTCCGCCGTCGCCGCGACGACCGGGCAGCGGATGCGGGAGATCGATCCACGGCTGTTCGCCGGAGGCGGGGAGCGGCCTCCGGCGCACTGGGGCACCGCGGTGCTGGTCGCCTCGCTGGCCTGGGGCGCCCGCCCGGGCGCCGACACGGACGGCCTCGCCTACGAGTTCGGTCCGGACCTGGTCGAGGACCTCGCAGCGCTGACCGACGACGACGGGCAGGTGCGTCGTTACCGGCCCGAGGAGCTGCCGGCGGGCCTGGTCCACGAGCCGACCAGACGACTGCTCACCCAGGTGGGGCTGCCGCTCGGCGGGGAGATGTTCGGGGTGTCGGAGGACGGGCCGCTGGTCACCGTCGAGCAGGCGCACCCCGCGGCCTACGAGGACGCGGAGACCGGGGTCGACCGCGACTACCAGCGGGGCTTCCTCGCGATCGGCTGGTGGCCGCACGACCTGCTGATCGCGCTCGACGGCGTCACCGGCCGGCTGGAGCTGCCGGACTGGTACGAGGACGGCGAGCCCGCGGCCTACCTCAACCGGGACCTCTCGGCGCTGCTGTACGCGCTCTGGACGTACGAGAGGCTGCGCGCCGAGTGGCAGCGCTGGGAGGACAGGGACGGGCAGGCCGAGTGGGAGGTGTTCGACCCGCACGCGCTGCTGCTCAGCGTGGTCGACGCGCGGGTGATGGCGGTCGACCCCGAGGCGTTCGCGACGCCCGCGCACTCCTGGCGGATGCTCGCCGAGGACCCGTACACGGGTGGGCTGCTGGCCTGAGCCACCGGCCCCGCCCCCGGCTCGCCACCAGGCTCGCCCCCCGGGGAAGGTCGGCTGATGAGCGGACGGGTCGGGCAGGGTGCGTCGCCACCGGCCCCCGGATGCCGAGCGGGAGGTGCTGCCCGGACAGTCTTCGTCCTGCGCCCAGAGCGGGGTGCCGTGGGCGATCACCGCGACGCCGCCGCCCGGGCGGGTGAGCGGGTGCAGGGTGACTTCACCATCCTCTTCCACGGGGGTGGCGGGAGCCACCGACGGCGGCCCGGCAGCGGTGCCCGGCACGGCGCCCGACCTGGGCACCTCCCCTGCCCCGTCGCCCCCGCTCGTCGCCCCCGCCCCGTCGGCCGGAGCGCGTTGACCCGCCCCTGACCGGCCCCTAAGGTCGGCCTGTGCAGCGATACGACTGGCTGAAGAAAATTCAGCGCATGGACCCGGAGACCGAGTTCACCGAGATCTACCGGATCAGCAGCTGGTACGAGTTCCCCTGGGACACCACCCAGTCGCTCAGCTTCGCGCTCTACCGCACCTACGCCGTGCCCAGCATCGGCCGGCTGCTCGCGCAGACCGGCGAGTTCACCCGGCGCGCGCAGAAGCGCTACGACGACACCGTGCTGATCCTGGAGGCCGTCGTCGAGCACGGTTTCGCCTCCGAGCAGGGGCGGGAGGCGATCCGGCGGATGAACCAGATGCACCGCCGGTACGACATCTCCAACGAGGACTTCGTGTACGTCCTCGCCACGTTCGTCGTGGTCCCCAAGCGCTGGCTGGACGACTACGGCTGGCGGCCGTACTCGCCGCACGAGGTCCGGGCCACCACCAACTACTACCGGGAACTGGGCCGCCACATGGGCCTGAGCGGCATCCCGGAGACGTACGAGGAGTTCGAGCGGCTGCTGGACGACTACGAGCGCGTCCACTTCGGCTACGACCAGGGCGGCCGCGACGTCTCGGACGCCACCCTCGGGCTGATGGCCTCCTGGTACCCGGCCCCGGCACGCCCGTCCATGCGCACCTCCTCCCTCTGCCTCCTCGACGACCCGCTGCGCGAGGCCTTCGGCTACCCGGCGCCGCCGGCCGCCCTGCGGCGCGCCGTCCGGACCGGCATGTGGCTGCGCGGCCGCCTGGTCCGTCTCCTCCCGCCCCGCCGCAAGCCGCACCTGGCCCGGGACGGCCGCCAGGTCCGCGGCTACCCCGGCGGCTACCGGGTCAGCGAGCTGGGCACCTTCGAGGACGGGCCCGGGCCCTCCGGCGGCTGCCCGTTCCCGCACGCCGGGGGCCCGGCGGCCGAGAGCCGGCCGGCCGCGGGAAGCTGAACGCCCCGGAGGACCGGAACGGGTCCCGGGCCGAACGCCCTCAGGCCTGCTCCCGCCCGGCGGTGGAGCGCGGCCGGGCGGGAGCGGGCGGGCTCCAACCGCTTCACCGTCGCCGAGCTCCTCGCCCCCTTCGACGCCACCGCCTACCTCACCCGCATGCCCTACCGCCCCCCGTTCGTCGTCCACGACACGCGCAGGCTCACCGACCGGGACCTCACCGGGCACGCCGACCGCTACCGGGCCCTCCTCGCGGCGGGCAGACTCCCCCTCCCCCGCAGCCCGGATGCTCCCGCTACTCCTCGACCACCAGGGTGTTCTGATTGGCCGTCAGCAGCCAGCGGCCGTCCTCCTTGGCCATGACGTAGAGCGGGCTGCCCTCGGCGCCGATCTGCACGCCGTCCGCGCCCAGGTAGCGCTGACGGACCTTCACCGCGGCGACGTCCGGGCGGATGAAGAGGACGTGCACCACCTCGTAGGAGGCGGTGTTGCCGCTGCCCGCGAAGGTGCCGGGGAGCACCTTCCGGGTGAACTCGGCGATCTCCTCGCGGCCGGTGAGGCGCTTGCCGTGGCCGGTGGTCCAGATCGCATCCTCACGGAAGAGCCCGATGAACTCCTCGGTGAGTTCGTTCACCTGGGCGTGCTCGACGGTGGCGACGACCTGCTTGATGGCTTCGATCTCGGCGGTGTTTCCCTGGTTCGTGTTCATGGTGTCCATGATTGATCTTCAAGTGCGCTTGAGGTCAAGGGCTTTCAGCGGGTGGGCGGATCATGGACACCCGGGCCCGCCTCCGGCGCCCCGACCTGCCCGGCGCTCGGGTCGAGCGCCGTGACGGCGATGAGCGGGAGGGCGACGTAGCCGATGCCGGTGCCGAGCCGGGCGAGTGCGGTGGCGGTGAAGAGGGTGCGGAAGTCGCCTATCCGCCAAGGTGTTTCGGGGCCCATGGTCCGTTCGTTCGGTCGCGGGCCGTGGGGGTCGGGGTGGAGGTGGGCGTGAGGGTGGAGGTGCGGGTGCGGGTCGTGGTCGGGGTCGGGGTCGGGGTCGGGGTGGGAGTCGTCACGGCGGCGGGAACGGCAACCGTGGGGACCGGCCCGGGTGGCGGGTTGGCGGGACCGGCAGGTGGTTCGCGGTGCTGCCGGGTCAGGAAGACCCCGGCCAGCACCACGATCATTCCCGCTACGGTCCGCACACTCAACGCCTCGTCGAGGAACAGCGCGCCGAGCGCCGTCGAGACGACCGGCAGCAGGTAGCCGACGGTGGCCGCGCCGGTGGCGCCCTCGACGGCGATCAGCCGGTAGTTGAGGTGGAAGGTGAGCCCCGTGCAGAACACCCCGAGAACGGCCACGGCCAGCAGTGCCCGGACGTTGAGCCCGGACGTCGTACCCTCGGCGGCGGGCAGCGCCAGCGTGCTGAGACCGGCCGCGGCGCTGAGCTGCGCGGCGGAGAGGGCGAGTGGTCCGGTGCCGGTGCCGGTGAGCACGCGCCCCATGTACGTGAAGGCGACGGCATACCCGGCCGCAGCGCCGAGCAGGGCCAGGACGCCCCAGCCGAACGCGCCGCCGTCCCCCGCCGGGTTCTCCTGCCAGGGCGAGAAGATCAGCAGCACGCCCGCGAAGCCGAGCAGCAGGCCCCCCAGGCGCAGCGGGTTCCGGCGGCGCTCGGTGCCGGTGGCGAGGCCGATCAACAGGGACCAGAGCGGGGTCGTCGCGTTGAGCACCCCGGCCAGCCCCGAGCCGACCGCCTGCACGCCCTGCGCGGCCAGGAAGAACGGCAGCGTGTTGCAGAGGAAGGCCGCGACGACGAGGTGGCGCCAGATCACGGCGCCGCGCGGCAGGCGCTGGCCGGCGGAACGGGCGAGGACCAGCAGGACCGCGGCTCCGAGGGCGGAGCGCAGCACGGTGATCTGCACGGGGGACAGCCCGTGGCGCAGCGCGAGCTTGGTCCACAGGAAGCCCGAGCCCCACAGCAGGGCAAGAACGGCCATCCGTACCACGGGACACCTGTCTCTCATCCGGTCCTCGGCCGGTTCCGAGGCGGTGCTACGAACGCTGCCCGCCCGGATGCGACAGGACAAGTGAAATGTTCTGCACTACCTTTAAGCTGGCCTACATGCTCGACGTGCGACGTCTCCAGGTGCTCCGTGCCGTGGTCAGCGGCGGTTCGGTGAGCGCGGCCGCCACCGCCCTCGGCTACACCCCGTCCGCCATCAGCCAGCAGGTCGCGGTGCTGGAGAAGGAGACCGGGACGGCACTGCTCGAACGCGTCGGCCGCGGCGTCCGGCCGACCGCCGCCGGGCGGCTGCTGGCCGAGCACGCCGCCGTCATCGAACGGCAGGTGGCCGAGGCGGGGGCCGCGCTCGCCGACCTGCTGGCCGGGCGAAGCGGCTCGCTGACGGTCCGCTACTTCGCCACCGCGGGCGCCGCCCTGGTCGCCCCCGCGGTCGCCGCATTCCGCGCCGACCACCCGGGCGTCCGCCTCGACCTCGGCATGACCGACCCCGAGGACCCGCTGGACGAAGTCCTCCAGGGCCGGGCCGACCTCGCCGTGGTGGTCCGCCCCAGGGAGCACGACCATCCCGGTCTGCACCTCGTCCACCTGCTCGACGACCCGTACCGCGCGGTCCTCAGGAAGGGACACCCGCTCGCCGCGAAGCGCGTCCTCGACCTGGCCGAACTCGCCGGCGAACCCTGGGTCGGCAGCGAACGCCCCGGCGCCTGCCAGGACACCGTCCTGGACGCCTGCGCCGCCGCCGGCTTCCGCCCCGGCTTCGCGGTGGACAGCGAGGACTACCCGACCGCCCAGGGATTCGTCGCGGCCGGCCTCGGCGTCGCCCTGGTCCCCTTGCTGGGGCTCGCCGCCCGGCGCCACCCCGGCGTGACCGTACGGAGGCTGCGCACCCCCGAGCCGGTCCGCTCCATCCACGCCGCCGTCCGGAAGACCGCCTGGGGCCGGCCGGCACTCACCCGCCTCGTGGCCGCACTCCAGGCGACGGCACGGGCCTGAGGGGCGTTCCGGGGACGGTGGACGACGGGGACGGCGGGGACGGTGGGGACGGCGGGCACGACGGGGGCGGCGGATGACCGGACACTCGCGCGCGTCGTGCAGACCTGTGGGGGCTGCCCGTCCCGGTGGGACGCACGGACCACCACCGGTCCGGTACGGGTCCCTGCGGTACCGACACGGTGAGGGACAGCGTCAGTCCCGGAGCGGTCCAGTCGGCCCCACCCGTTCCGATGGCCCCGCCCGCTCTGCCGCCGGCGGGCACAGGCCGTCGGCCGGCCCTGGCGTTCGGCGGAGAGGTGGCCCGGGCGTGGGGCGGGCGACTTCACAGCTGACGGCCAGTGGGTCTGCCGGCCGGCTTTGCGGCGTGGGGTGGCGGCGTGGGGTGGCGGTGTGAGGAGGGCCGGGACGGGTCAATAGGGTTCGGGTCGTGCGTGTATTGCTGGTGGAGGACGATGAGCCGGTCGCGGAGTCACTGCAGCGCGGGCTGGTGCGGTACGGGTTCGAGGTCGAGTGGGTGACCACCGGGACGGCCGCGCTGGCCGCCGCCGCACCCTACGACCTGGTGCTGCTGGATCTCGGGCTGCCGGACACCGACGGGCTGGACGTCTGCCGGGCACTGCGCCGGCGCGGGGACGTGCCGATCATCGTGATCAGCGCGCGCAGCGACGAGACGGACCGGGTCGTCGGGCTGGAGATCGGCGCGGACGACTACGTCTCCAAGCCGTTCGGGGTGCGCGAGGTGATCGCCCGGATCAGGGCGGTGATGCGGCGGGTGCAGCCGAAGGCCCAGCCGACCGGTCCTGAGCGGTACGGCGCACGGCTCACCGTCGACCGGAAGGCCGCACGGGTGTGGCTGGACGCGGCTGAGGTGGCGCTCACGCCGAAGGAGTACGACCTGCTGGCCTTCCTGACGGAGGAGCCGGGCGCGCTGATGTCGCGCGAGCAGATCATGGAGGCGGTCTGGGACGCCAACTGGTTCGGGCCGACCAAGACGCTGGACGTGCACGTGGCCGCGCTGCGGCGCAAGCTCGCCGGGGCCGTGGCGATCGAGGCGGTGCGCGGCGTCGGCTTCCGGCTGGTGATCGCCGGCTCGGGGGACGGGGGCCCGGGGGACGGGAGCCTGGGGAACGGCGGCCCGGCACATGGGGATCCAGCACTTGGGAGCCCGGCGCTTGGGGGCCCGGCGGCAGACGGTGGGCGCGTTTCGTGATCCGCCGGCTGATCGTCAGCTACGTCCTGCTGGTCGGCGTGGCGCTGGCGGCGTTCACCGTCCCGGTGGCGTTCACGCTCACCGCCCAGTTGCGCGGCGACACCGAGGAGTCGGTGCGCCGCGAGGCGACCACCATGGCGCTGCTGCTCGGCGACGGCGACGAGCCCGCCCGGCAGGCGCTGGCCCGGGTCGCGGGGGCGTACGCGGACGAGACCCCGGGGACGGTGGAGGCGGTGGCCGCCGACGGGACGGCCGTTCCGCCGCTGCCCCTGCCCGCCCACCCCGCGGACCGGGCCTTCACCGACGCGCTGCGGAGCGGGCGGAGCACGGCGGACTGGGGTTCGAGCCTCGTCTGGGGACCGGAGTTGGTGGTCACCGTCCCCGCACACGCCCGGTCGGATGCGGCGGGCGCCGGGGCAGGCGCGGCAACAGGCACGACAGCAAGCGCGGCGACAGGCACAACGGGCGCGGGCGTCAGTGCCGCGGGTGCAGTCGGTGCGCCCGGCACTGCCGTTCCTGCCAGTACTGGTGGTCCTGCCAGTACTGGTGCTGCCGGGAGCACTGCCGGTGCCACCAGTACCACCGGTGCCACCGGCGGGGGGCGGATCGTCGGCGCGGTGCGCATCCGGTACGCGACCGCCGACCTCAGCGACCGGCTCTGGCGGATCTGGGGCTTCCGCGCGATCCTCGCCGTCGGCGTGATCGCGGTGGCCGCCGGGCTCGGCGCGATCGTGGCCCGGCTGCTCACCAAGCCGCTGCGGCAGCTCAACGACATGGCCAGCCGGTTCAGCGACGGGGATCTCACCGCCCGCTCCCCCGTCACCGGCCCACAGGAGACCCGGACGCTGGCCCGGACCCTGAACCAGGGCGCCGAGCGGCTCGACACCCTGGTCGCCTCCCAGCGGATCTTCGTCGCGGACGCCTCGCACCAGCTGCGCACCCCGCTCACCGCGCTGCGACTCTCCCTCGACAACATCGCCGACGGCGTCGACGACGAGTTCGTGCGCGAGGACGTGGACCAGGCCACCGCCGAGGTCGTCCGGATGAGCCGGCTGGTCAGCGGCCTGCTGGTGCTGGCCCGGGCCGAGGCCAAGGTCTCGGCCCCGGAGCCGCTGGCGCTGCGCGAGCTGGTCGAGGAGCGGCTCAGTGTCTGGCGGCCCGCCGCCGACGAGCGCGGCGTGACCATCGCGCTCACCGGGGACCCCGACGAGCGCCTGCACGTCCTGGCCGGCCCCGGCAACCTGGACCAGGTACTGGACAACGTGCTCTCCAACGCCCTGGAGGTCTCCCCCGACGGCGCCACCATCACCGTCCGGCTTGAGGCGGCGGCCGGGGACGAGGTGGTGCTGGAGGTGCTCGACCAGGGCCCGGGCATGTCCGCCGCCGAGCAGTCCCGGGCGTTCGACCGGTTCTGGCGGGGTCAGGGCCTCACCGGGCGCTCGGGTTCGGGGCTCGGGCTCGCCATCCTCAAACAGTTGGTGACCGACGACGGCGGCACGGTGGCCCTGCGGGACGCATCCGGCGGCGGGCTGGCGGTCCGGATCGGCCTGCGGGCGACCGGCCTGCGGACCGACGCCCGCACCGGCCCGCGGCCCCGGGTTTAGCCCGCGGCCCCGGATTTAGAGGGCGCGCGGACAGGCGCGGTGGCGGTCGCCCGGCCGCGGGACAGACGCGGCGCCCGCTCGGCCACATCGCGCGCAGGGGCGGGAAGGCGCGGATCCGGGCACATCGGGGTGGCACGTCGGGGTGGCACGTCGGGGTGGCACGTCGAACGCACCCACGCCTGGCAGAACGCCTCCCACTCTCCCACCCACCCGCCTCGCCCGCCGCTGCGAGCGCCACGCCTCCGTCATCCATGCCCTTGTTTCGACCTCGAATCCTCGCCAGGACCGCTCACCGGTTCAGGAGTTCGGCGAAGCGGTCCAGCGCACGATCGGCGCGGTGGCGGTCGCCGGTGGCCGTGAGATCGAACAGCAGACCCCGGACAACGGCCATGACCAACGTGGGCGTGACGGTGTCGTCAGGACCGGTGGAGACGTCGCGGAAGGTGGCGCCGAGCGTGTCGAACCAGTCCGTGATGGCCTCGCCCTGGTCGGGGTAGTTCTCGGGGTGCACCAGTCCGTCGGCGTGCACCTCGAAGAACAGCCGGACGAACGGCGCACGTTCGTCCGCACTGATCCACGCCCAGATGCCACGCAGCCGCTCCTGTACGGAGCCCGTATTTCGCGGAAGGCGCCCGGCCAGGCGCACAGCACCTCGGCGACGGGCCTCGGCGAGGACCGCCGCGACCAACTCCTGCTTGCTGCCGAAGTCGTAGAGCAGCATCCGTGGGCTGGTGTCGAGGGCTGCGGCCAACGGCCGCAGGCTCAGCCCGGCCAAGCCGTGCGCCAGCACGTAGTCGGTCGCCTGCTCCAGCGTGCGCTCGCGCCGGGTGGGATCAGCGGGTCGCCCCACGGTGGACCCCCTCTCGGCAACTCGGACTTGACCCTGCATCAGCGAGTATATGGTACGACTGTTTCATTAACGAGGGGAGATCGCCGTGCACACCTTCGACCGAGCAGTCGTCCTGGGTCCCGGAGCTCACGCCGGCACCGCCTGGATGGCAGGGCTGGCACACGGATTGCGCCGCGCCGGGGTGGAACTGGGCGAAGCCGACCTGATCGTCGGGACGTCGGCCGGCGCGATCGTCGGAGCACTGCTCGCCACCGGCCAGGACCCGGGGCGGCTCGCGACGTCGGCCCGCCAGCCGGCTCACCGGCTCAAGACCGACCCCGGCCGGAGGGGCGAGGTGTTCGCCGTACTCGGCGACCGCAGCCTGGAACCCGGCGAGGCCAGGCGTCGCGTCGGCCGGCTCGCGCTCGATGGCGCCGATCCCCAGGCCGAGGAGGCGCTGATCGCGGGGCGCGCCGCCTTGATCGGTGCGGACGCGTGGCCCGAGCGGCGGCTGCTGATCCCCGCCGTGGACGCAACCACCGGCGAGCCCGTGGTGTGGGACCGCGACAGCGGCGTGCCGTTGGTGCACGCGGTCGCAGCGAGTAGCGCCTTCCCCGGGGCCGCGCCGCCCGTTGCCATCGACGGCCGGCACTACATGGACGGTGCGCTGCGTGCGGGCCCCAACGCCGATCTCGCCGTTGGAGCCCGCACGCTGGTCGTGATCGAGCCGATGGCCCACCTGTTCCCGCGCGAGCCACTCGACCAGCAGCTGGCGGCCGTAGGGGCAGGCACCGTGGCGACCATCGGGCCCGATCCGGCCTCGGTGCGCGCCTTCGGCTCGGACATGGGCGACCTCGCAGCCTGGGAACCTGCCTACCAGGCGGGTCTTCGCCAGGCGGGCGACGTCGACGCGCAACTCCGCTCCACGTGGAGGGCGGAAGCCGACGCGGGCTGACCACTGGTCCGCTCGTTGATGCGTGGCCACCGACGCTCAGGCGCCGGCGTACAGCGCGGGCGCCGGCGTACAGCGCGGGCGCTGGCGTAGGACCCGGGCGTCGGCGTACGGCGCGGGCTCAGCCCTCGGCCGGGAGGACCGAGGAGTGGTGGTTGACGATCAGCCACTTGCCGCCGCGCTTCTCGTACTCGTAGGTGTAGCGGGCCTCGACAGCCTTGGTCGCACCGGTCGCCGGGTCGGTGAGGTGGAAGCGGTAGAGACCGGCGTCGACGGCCGAGTTGGCGTCCAGGATGTTGATCACCGAACGGATCTTCTCGCCGCGCGGCTTCTTCTGCAGGAAGTGCTCGAAGTAGTCCGCGATCTCCGCGTGGTTGGTGCGGATCTTCGGTGAGGCTGTCGGCAGGAGCACCGCGTCCGGGGCGTAGCGGTCGGCGACCTTCTCCGGGTCGCCGGTCTGCAGGGCCGCGTTCCACTGGTCGAAGAGGCCGGCTATCTCGCGCTCGGTGACCTTGCCGCGCCGGCTCTGCTCGTCGCCGGCCTGGGCCACGCCGACGCCGGCGGTGAAGGTGCCGACGGCGGCGACGGCCGCGGCCGTGGCGATCACGGTGCGGGTGCGGATCTTGGGGTTCATCGGGGCTCCTGCTCCGGGGAGTTGGCTGTGTCGGACGTGGATTCACTCTCGCGGCGAGCGGGTTAGCACCCGTACAGCGGACGGCAAAGGCGCGGACAAGGCTCTGCCAAAATCACGGGGACCACCGGAATCGGGAGCGCCGGAAACGCGAGGGACGTGAGGGACGTGAGGGGCGTGAGGGACGTGAGGGGCGTGAGGGGCGTGAGGGGCGCAGCGTCCGTAGCCGGACAACCGCGCCCGGAGTACGCGAGGCGGCGCCCCGAGGACCGTACGGAGGAGAAGACCATGACGCGGAGCGCGGAAGCACCGGACGTGGGCGAGCTGTACCGGGCGTTTGCGGCGCGTGAGGCCCGCGGGCACTCGCCGAGCTACCGGGAACTCGCCGAACAGGCGGCCGAGGACGTGGCGTTGATGGAGCTGGTCGGCGAACTGCCCGCCGGCAAACGACAGCCCAACCTGCTGCTCGGCACCGTCCGCCTCCTCGGCGGGCCGACCGGCCTGGGCTACCCGGCGTTCCGGGCCTGGACGTCCGCGCACTGGGGCGACGTCCGGGCGGCGATGCTGCGCCGCCCGGACGCAGACCAACGAACCGGGCCGCTGCGCCACCCTGCTGCCGGTGCTGGCCGGTCTGCCGCAGCCGCTCGCCCTGATCGAGGTGGGCGCCTCGGCCGGGCTCTGCCTCTACCCGGACCGGTACCGCTACCGGTACGACGGGCGGCCGGAGTTCGGCGACGCGCAGAGCCCGGTGACACTGGACTGCGCGACGTCCGGGCCGGTGCCCTTCCCGGCGCGGCTGCCCGAGGTGGTCCGGCGGGCCGGGATCGACCTCAACCCGCTCGACGTCCACGACGAGGACGACGTGCGCTGGCTGGAGGCCCTGGTCTGGCCGGAGCAGACCCACCGGCTGGAACGGCTGCGCGGCGCCGTGCAGGTCGCCCGGGCGGAGCCGCCGGCTCTGGTGCGCGGTGATCTCAACGAAGCAGTCCGCGAGCTGGTGGCGCTGGTCCCGGAAGGGGTGACGCCGGTGGTGTTCCACAGTGCCGTGCTCAGCTATCTGCCACCGGAGGCGGTGGAACGGTTCACGGAGACGATGCGGACACTGCCCGGGCACTGGATCTCCAACGAGGCTCCGGCCGTCCTGCCCGCCGTGGGCCGACGGCTCCCGCCCGCGCGGGTGCCGGACGACCGCACGCTGTTCGCACTCGCCCTCGACGAGCAGCCGCTGGCGCTCACCGGGCCGCACGGGCAGTCCCTGGACTGGCTCGGCGACCAGTACTGAGATCAGGCCGGCGCGACTGGTGCGGGCCGGGGACTCGACCGCGGGACTTGAAGTTGCCGCAACGGCAGCTTCTACCGTCCTGTTCAGGGCCGGACGGACCGGCCCGGTGACACACGTGGGAACGGTGATGGCCGGAGGCCGGGGCTCGCCCGGTGGCCGCCGGTCGCCCGCAGTGGGAGGAGGCGGCGGTGGCCTGGTCGATCGCTGAGGTGGCCCGGATGTCCGGTGTGACCGCCAGGACGCTCCGGCACTACGACGAGATCGAGCTGCTGCCACCGGCGTGGATCGGCTCCAACGGTCACCGCTACTACGAGGAGCGTGAATTGCTGAGGCTGCAGCAGGTCCTCGTTCTGCGGGCGCTCGGGGTGAGTCTGTCCGAGGTCGGCCGGATCCTGGCCTCGCAGGTGGACGAACTGGAGGCCCTGCGGGGCCACCACCGTCAGCTGCTCGCCGAGCGCGACCGGCTCACCGCCCTGGCCGCCACCGTGTCCCGCACGATCACCGAACTGGAACAGTCCAGGAAGGACGGTAGGCCCATGACCGGCATCAACCGACCGGAGAACCTCTTCGAGGGCATCCAGCCCGCCCAGTACGAGGACAGCCTGCGCGACTACCCCGAGCTGGCCGAGTCGATCGGGCGGGCGACCGCGACGATGACCGACGCCGAGATCGAGGCCGGGCAGCGCGAGCGCACCGCGCTGATGATCAGGCTGGCCGAGCTGATGGCCGCCGGCACCCCCGCCGACGCCGACGCCGTACAGGCCGAGGTCGACGGGCAGTACCGGGCGGTCGCCGCGCTCCGCCCGCTCTCCGCCGAGGAGTACCGCGCGATCGGCCGCTCGTGCGTGGAGAACGAGCAGTGGCGCGCCGCGTACGAGGCCATCGCCCCGGGCCTCGCCGCCTACCAGCGGGACGCCATCGAGGCGTACGCCACCACCCGGCTGACCTGAGGCGGGCTGCGCGAGGCGGGCGGCTCGCCCGGCTCGCGCCAGCTCGGGCCGGGCCAGCTCGGGCCGGGCGAGCCGTCGCCCTGGAAGGACGGGTTCCGGGGCGACGGCCCGGCACCGGGCGGCCTGCTGCGCCGCCGCACGGTGCGCAACTGCTCAAGCCTCCGTCAGGCGGTGTGCCGTCGTCGGGGCGCCATCACTCGGTGCGCAGCGCCGTCACCGTCCGTGTGCGGGCCGCCCAGGTGGCCGGCGGCAGGGCGCCGAGCAGCGCCATCACCAACCCGCCGAGTATCAGCGGCAGGACAACGCGCGGTTCGAAGACCGCGAGGTCCGCCTCGGGTACGCCAGTCCCGGCGGCGCGGGCCATCGC
The DNA here is from genome assembly GCF_017813315.1 of Kitasatospora sp. RG8. Taxonomy (NCBI): domain Bacteria; kingdom Bacillati; phylum Actinomycetota; class Actinomycetes; order Kitasatosporales; family Streptomycetaceae; genus Kitasatospora; species Kitasatospora sp. RG8. The sequence goes on along the minus strand of NZ_JAGIYX010000018.1, from coordinate 83,316 downwards.
CGGGACTATCCAGTGGTGCAGGGCGACCCCGAACGGGACGCCCACGAGGCCTGCGAGAAGACCGCTGCCGCAGACCGAGGTGAGCACCATCCCGACGGTCTGCCGGGGCGACATCCCGAGCGCCTTCAGCACCCCGAGGTCGTGGACCCGCTCCCGGGTGTCCAGCAGGACGGTGTTGAGCACCCCGAGACCGGCCACCGCGACCAACAGCAAGGTGAGTACGGCGGCCAGCGAGTTCATCGCGAGAACGGTGATGTTCAGCTGTGTCCCGCCCAGCTCCGCCTCAAGGCCGAGCGGCCGCAGCGCGTCGCCGAGCGCGTCCGCGTAGGCCTGCCGGTCGACGCCGGGCACGAGGTCGATGTGGAACCGTACGGACGACGGCAGGACGGAGGTACCGAGGGGGGTCAAGGTCGATCGATCGGTCAGGAGCACGTCGGTCGTGGAGAGCGCCTCGCCGACGATCCGCACCGGGGCACTGCGGCGGCCGTTGCCTATGAGGGTGATCGTGTCGCCGACCCGTACCTGGTTGGTGGCCAGGAACCCGGATCCCACCACCGCTTCTCCCGCGCTGTGGAACCACCGGCCGGAGATCATCCGGTACCCGCTCCGCGAGGAATCTCCCCCGTAGGCGACCACGTCGGCCCGCCCGGTGTGGTCGGCCACGGTGACCGGGGCGAGACCGGTGCTGAACCAGGCCCCCGTGCCCGGGCGGGCGGTGATCGCGGCCGCGACGGCAGCCTCGTCCAGGCGGTCGACGGCTTCGGCCGGACCGTCCATCGGAGGAGCCGCGACGACCGCGCCCGCATGGTCGGCGTTGAGCCCGTCCTGGATCCCGTTCAGGGAGACTGCCAGGCCTACTCCGAGCGTCACCCCGACCGTTCCGAGCAGCACCGCCGCCGCGGTGGTGGCCGTGCGCACCGGCCGGGTGAGCGGACCGGCCAGGCCCAGGCTCAGCGCGCGCGGCACCGGTATCCGTGCCAGCAGCCGCTGGGCTGCCGCGACGGTCCGGGAGGCCCCGGGTCGGGTGCCCGGCGCCGTCCGCCCCACGGCGAGCGCCTCGACGGTGCGCAACCGGCCGGCCCGAAGTGCCGGCACCAGTGCCGTCACGGCGACCGCCGCGAGCGCCAGTGCCGGGACGGCCAGGTCGACCCAGAGCGGAATGCCGAGCAAGCCGCTGCGCAGCGCCTTGTCCGCGAGGCCGAGGACGGGAACCGCCAGCGCGTTCCCCCCGAGGACGCCGAGGGCCGTCCCGACCGATGCCGGGACGAGCGCCTGCCCCACATAGGCGCGGGCGACCTGCGCAGGGGTGAATCCCAGCGACTTCAGGATGCCGATCCGCCGGGTGGCGGCGGTGACCGCACCGCTGACCACCACCCCGATGGTCAGCAGGGACATCGCGAGGCCGAGCAGGCCGAAGGCGACGACGAACGGGACGAACGTCTCGGCCGTCCGGTCGGCGCTCCGCTTGGCCGGGAGGTAGGAGGTGGCTCCGGTCAGCGCGCCCGGCGGCAGGGCGGCGGCGAGCGCCGCACGGTCGGCGTCCACCTCGGTGTCGGTGCGGGCGTGGGCGAAGCGGTAGAGCAGCTGGAGCTGTGCCGTACTGCCGGGTGCGGTGAGCGCGGCGGCCTGCTCGGGGGCGACCCAGCCGTCCGCGCTCCAGGAGACCGAGGCGGCCAGCCCGACCACGGTCAGCGTCGGGCTGCCGGGCAGGTCGGGGAAGGTCATCCGGTCACCGAGGGCCAGCGGGGAGCGGCCGTCCGGGAGGACGACCTCACCCGGCCCTGCGAGCCATCGGCCGAGAGTCACCCGCAGGCCGTCCAGCGGCTCGTCGAGGGTACGGGCGACGAGGGTCATCGGGGGCAGTGCGCCGCCCACCGGGAGCACGCTGGTGTTCTCGCCCACGCGCGGCCGCAGCGGCAGCGCCGGATACGGGCCTGCCAGCGCCGTCACCCCCGGGGCGTGGGCGGTGGCGGCGAGCTGCGTCGGGGTGGCCTTCGCCTGGTCCACGAGGACGTTGAGGTGAGCGCCGCGCTGCTGGGCGAAGGCCTGGTCGAACGGCCCCTGGGCCGCGGCCAGCAGCCCGGCGGCGAGGACGCAGGCCGTGACGGCCGTCATCGTGGTGAGCACCATGACCAGCGTCTGCACCCGCTTGCGGCCGACGCCGGCCCGGACCACCTTGCCGAGCGCGCTCATCGGGCGGCCCCCGCACGGAGTGTGTCGCGGTGCAGGACGCCGTCGAGGAGCTCGATCGTCCGGGTGGCACAGGCCCCGGCGAGGGCCGTGTCGTGGGTGACCAGCAGGATCGTCTGGCCCTCCGCGTTCAACTCGCTGAGCAGTGACCGGACATCGGCGGCGGAGGCGGTGTCCAGGGCACCGGTCGGCTCGTCGGCGAGCAACAGCGGAGGCCGGTTCATCAGGGCCCGGGCCACCGCGACGCGCTGGCGTTCGCCGCCGGAGAGCAGGGCGGGAAACGTCCGGGCGTGCCGGGCCACTCCGAGCCGGTCCAGCAGCTCGGCGGCCCGGGCCCGGGCCCGGGCGCGGCTGACCCCGGAGAGCTGGGCGGGGAGCAGCACGTTGTCCTCGACGGTGAGGTCGTCCAGCAGGTTGAAGAACTGGAACACCATGCCGATCCGGGCTCGCCGGTACCCCGCCAGCGCGGCCTCGCCCAGTTTGTGGACGGCGACCCCGTCCACCGTCACGCTGCCCGTGCTGGGGCGGTCGAGGCCGGCGATCAGGTTGAGCAGGGTGGACTTGCCGCTGCCGGAGCGGCCGAGCACGGCCAGCGCCTCGCCGGCCCGGACCTCCAAGTCCAGCCCTGCGAGCGCCGGGCGGGCGCTACCGGACGTGTCGTAGGTCTTGTTGACATCGCGAAGCCGGATGATCGGCGCGGTCACGGGCCCTCCAGAGGACGGGAACAGGGGCGGTTCGGAAACGGGGATACGGGGCGTGTTCGAGGACGGGGCGGGAGCGGACAGGGCACGAATGACGGAGTGGGGACGGGTTCCGGGCTCCGGCCGGATCAGGGCGGCCCGGACTGCGGGCGGAAGCGGATCCGACCTCGGAAGACCCCGGGCCGGCTGGCGGGAACGACGCTACGAACCGCTGGCCAGGCCTCGACAGACGGCTGGACGGCCTCCTTGAGGTGTACTCAGGTACACCTCGGATTCGGGGTTCAGACACCGTGCGCCGCCCGTGGACCGCCCGGCAGACTGGCCACCGCATTGATCGACGGGCCCGGTCCGGGCTCAGCCGGGAACGATGCAGAACGACACGCCAACAGGCGGGAGGTGCGTGATGAGCACGGTGGTGGTGGCGAGGGCGGCCGCACGGGTGGGTCAAGCGCTCAGGGACGGCGTGCGCGCGCTGTACGCGGTCACCCTGGCAGTGGCAGGAGCGGCTGCCGTGCTGGCAGCTCCCGTCCTGGTGCTCGCCGCCCTGCTGGGCCCTGACGACTCGTCCGCGCCCAACCGGTTCCGTGCGTTGACCGCGATGTTCCTGGCGACGCTGCCGGTCGCCGTCTGGGCGCTGAGCTGGGCCACCGGGGCGGCCGGCCGGGCCGCGGGAGCCGCACTGCTCGCACCGGGACTGCTGGCGGTGACGGCCACGGTGATCTACGGAGGCGCGGCGCCGAGCGGCCGCTCCGGGGCGCTGCTGCTGGCGCTTCCGATGCTCGTGATCGGGATGCTCGCCGCACGCTGGGTGGCGGCGGAGACGAGGCGGCTGGTCGGCCTCTGGAGCGGCACGGCGATAGCGCCGCCGTACAGGCCGACGGCCACCAGGGGACCGCGCTGGCGGAGGCTGTGGCGCCAGGCCGGGAGCTGGCCGGGTGATCCGGCGACGTGGCGCGACACGGCTTGGGCGGTGCTGTCCGGCTGCGCCGTCGTGCTCACTGCCGTGGCACTGCTCATGGTCCCGGCGCTGGTCCAGGTGTTCGGCCGGGGCAGCCGGTTCATCTCGCTGCTGATGCTCTACACGATGGCGCTCTGGCTGGCGCCGCCTGTCGCGCTGTGGGCCGCCCGGCCCGTGCTGACGCTGCACGAGCGGGCCGCCCGTGCCCTGTTGGGGTCCTCCCGCCGGACCGAGCTGGCACTCCAGGTCAGCCATCTGACCCGAACGCGAGCCGACACCATCGACGCCGGAGCGGCCGAACTGCGCCGGATCGAGCGGGACCTGCACGACGGAGCACAGGCCCGGCTGGTGGCGCTGGGGATGTTGCTGAGCGTGGCCGAGCAGCTGCTCGACCACGACCCCCAGGCTCTGCGCCCGCTGCTCGCCGAGGCCCGGACGTCCTCGACCAAGGCGCTGGGCGAGCTGCGCGACCTGGTCCGGGGCATCCACCCACCGGTACTCGCCGACCGCGGTCTGGCCGACGCAGTCCACGCCATGGCACTCGACCTGCCGCTGCCGGTCCGGGTCACCGGCGGGCTGCCGGGCCGGCCCCCCGCACCGGTCGAGTCCGCAGCCTACTTCGCGGTGAGCGAGCTGCTGGCCAACGTGGTCAAGCACGCCGGGGCCGGCCGGGTCTGGATCGAGATCGGCCACGACGCCGACGGGCTGCTGCGGATATCGGTGACCGACGACGGGCACGGCGGCGTCGACCCGTCCAAGGGAACCGGCCTGCGCGGAACAGAGCGCCGGCTGGCCGCGTTCGACGGGGTGCTCGCCGTCAGCAGCCCGCCGGGCGGCCCGACCATCGCACAGCTGGAGATTCCGTGCGCGTTGTCATCGCCGAAGACCTTTTCCTCCTCCGGGACGGCCTGACCCGGCTGCTGGAGGCGAACGGCATGACGGTCACCGCGGCCGTCGAGACCGGTGCCGAGCTGCTCGCGGCAGTGTCCGCGGACCGGCCGGACATCGCCGTCGTGGACGTCCGGCTGCCGCCCTCGTTCACCGACGAGGGCCTGAGGGCCGCCCTCGCCGCCCGCCAGCAACTGCCCGGGCTGCCGGTCCTGGTGCTCTCGCAGTACGTCGAGCAGCTCTACGCCCGCGAGCTGCTCGCGGACGGCAGCGGCGGGATCGGCTACCTGCTCAAGGACCGTGTCATGGACGGCACCCAGTTCCTCGACGCGGTACGGCGGGTCGCACAGGGCGGCACGGCCATGGACCCGGAGGTGATCAGCCGGCTGCTCACCCACAACTCCTCGTCGGGGCCGGTCGCGTCGCTCAGCCCGCGCGAACGGCAGGTGCTCGCGCTGATGGCGGAGGGCCGGTCGAACGCGGCCATCGCCCAGCAGTTGGTGATCACCGAACGGGCGGTCGCCAAGCACACCGCGTCGATCTTCGTCCGGCTGGACCTCCTGCCCTCGGACGACGACAACCGGAGGGTTCTCGCCGTACTGGCCTACCTCAACGACCACAACGACCACGGGGACCAGAACGGTCGCGGTGATCACGGTGACCGCAACGACCGCAGTGACCGCAGGGGGATCGGCAGCCTCCATGTCTGACCAACTTCCGTCACTCGACACGTACACGACAACAGATTTCGACCGGGGTCTCCCCGCCGCTACCACCGTCATTTACGCTGGTGACGTGCTCATCCTTGTTCGCCGCCGCCACGTGGACCTGCTCCGCGTGACGACCATGTCCTGTCGACGCTCCGGCTGAACCTCGCGCCTCCCACCCTCATACGCGGTCGTCAACAGACCGCGTCCCCCTTCCCGGCCCCCGGGCACCCGCCGCACCAGGCGTGGCCCCGGCGCCCCCGGTCGATCACCGGGAACGGTCGGGACGAGACCCAGCGGATGTCACCCATGACGCAGCAGCACTCCTCCACCACCCCGTCCGCCTCCGCGGACGCCCGCTCGACCACCCCCGCGGGCACGCCCACGGATGCCCCCGCCGGCCCCTCCGCCGACGCCTCCGCAGGCGCCCTCCCGGTGATCGACCTCTCGCTCGCCGATGGCAGCCCCGAGGACCGCCTCCGGCTGCACGACGAGCTGCGGGCCGCGGCCACCGGCGTCGGCTTCTTCCAGCTCGTCGGCCACGGAGTGACCCCGGCCGAGACGGCCGCCCTCACGGCGGCGATGCGGGCCTTCTTCACCCTGCCCGAGGCCGACCGGCTCGGCGTGAGCAACCTCAACTCCCCGCACTACCGCGGCTACACCCGCACTGGCGACGAGCGCACCGGCGGCAGCCAGGACTGGCGCGACCAACTGGACATCGGCGCCGAGCTGCCCCCGCACGTCCCGGGCAGCAGCGAGCCGCCGTACTGGTGGCTGGAGGGTCCGAACCAGTGGCCTGCGGCGCTCCCGGAGCTGCGCACCGCCGCGCTCGGCTGGATCGACCGCCTCGGCGACGTCGCCAAGCGGCTGCTGCACGAGCTGCTCACCGCGATCGGCGCCCGGCCCGACTTCTACGACTACGCCTTCGACGGCCACCCGCACCTGCGGCTGAAGCTGGTCCGCTACCCGGGGACGGCCCCTGACGGCGCCGGCCAGGGAGTCGGTGCGCACAAGGACTACGGCTTCATCACCCTCCTCCTCCAGGACACCGTGGGCGGCCTCCAGGTGGAGCGTCCGGACGGCGGCTTCCTGGAGGTCCCGCCGATGGAGGGCGCCTTCGTGGTCAACCTGGGCGAGCTGTTGGAGGTCGCCACCGACGGCTACCTCAAGGCGACCAGTCACCGCGTGGTCAGCCCGCCCGGCGCGCGGGAGCGCTTCTCCGTCCCGTTCTTCTACAACCCGCGCCTCGACGCCCACATAGAGCCGCTCGACTTCCCCCTGGCGCACCACGCCCCCGGCGCCACCCAGGACCCGGCGAACCCGCTCTTCGCCGAGTTCGGCCTCAACGAGTGGAAGGGCTACACCCGGGCCCACCCCGAGGTCACCCGCCGCCACCACCCCGAGCTGGCCGAGTCCGCCCCGGCAGGACCGGCCCGCTCCTGAACGGGCCCGCACCCGCCCGCCCCTGAACCGGTCCGACACCGACCCGCCGCCGGCCTGTGCCCCCTCCGCCCCAGCCCGAGGGGGCACAGGCCGTCCCGCGCCGACGGGGTTCGCGCCGCAGGCCCCGCCGAAGGGCCCCACCGAGCCCACCTCAGGCCCCGCAGAAGGCCCCGGGAGGCCCTGGCAGGCCAGCCCTGGCGGGCCCCCGCAAGCCCGGCCGCAGGCCCGGCCAACGGGCCCGGCTGCGCCGGGGGCAATGGTGGACCCGGGTGGGCCAGCACTGTCACACTGCTGCTGTCACAGCACTGGTGCTACAGAGGTGGAGACGGCGGATGGGGGCGCGGGAGGGCGTGGAGGCGCGGCTGACGGTCGACGAGCTCGCGGCGCGGGCGGGGGTGACGGTGCGGACCGTGCGGTTCTACGGGACGAAGGGTCTGCTGCCGCCGCCGGAGCTGGGGCCCCGGCGGGTGGGCCTCTACGGACCGGAGCACCTGGACCGGCTGGAGCTGATCGAGGAGTTGCAGCGGCAGGGGCTGACGCTGGCGGCGATCGAGCGGTACCTGGCGCGGCTGCCGCAGGACAGCACCTCCCTGGACCTGGCGATCCACCGGGCCCTGGTGGCGTCGTGGACGCCGGAGGCGGCGGAGGAGGTCAGCCGGGCACAGCTGGAGCGGCGGGCCGGGCAGGCGCTGTCGGAGGCGCAGCTGGACCGGCTGGGCGCGATGGGGGCGCTGGAGCGGACGGCGGACGCCGAGGTGTTCCGGGTGGACCCGGGGCTGCTGCCGCTCGGCGTGCGGATCCTGGACGTGCCGATCCCGTTGGAGACGCTGCTGGCCGCGCGCGCCGTCGTGCTGGAGCACAGCCGGGCGACGGCGCACGAGCTGCAGCGGCTGTTCCGCGAGACCGTGTGGAAGCCGTACCGGGAGAGCGAGCCCGGGCCGGCGGAGCTGGAACGGATGAAGGCGCTGACCGACCACATCCAGCCGATGGTCGCGCAGGCACTGGTGACGGCGTTCCAGCGCTCCCTCAAGGAGGAGCTGGGCGAGGCCGCGAGGAACACCGCGGACTCGCCCAGCTGACCGGGCGCCGGACCCGCCGGGCGCCGGACCCACCGGCCCCGGAACCCGGCCCCAGCTCCCGGCCCCAGGCACCGACCTCAGGCACCGACCTCAGCCCCCGACCTCAGGCGCCCGAACCTCAGGCGCCCGAACCTCAGGTGCCCGAACCTCAGGTGCCCGAACCTCAGTCGGTGAACGCCAGTCGGTGACCACCGGTCGGTGCACGTCAGTCCGTGAACGTCCGCCCCTCCGCCGCGATCCGCTCCAGGAGGGCGGGCGGCGCGAACCGCTCGCCGTACGCGGCGGCCAGTTCGCGGGCGCGGGCCGCGAAGCCGGCCGGGCCGCCCTCGTACCCGTTGATGTACTGGAAGACGCCGCCGGTCCAGGCCGGGAAGCCGATGCCGAGGATCGAGCCCACGTTGCCGTCGGCGACCGAGGTCAGCACGCCCTCCTCCAGGCAGCGGACCGAGTCCAGCGCCTCGCTGAAGAGCATCCGCTCCTTGAGGTCCTCGAACGGCACCGCGACGTCGGCACGCGTGAAGTGCTCGCGCAGCCCGGGCCAGAGCCGCCCGCGCCTGCCGTCCTCGCCGTACTCGTAGAAGCCGGCGCCGCCGCTGCGGCCGGGGCGGCCGAACTCGTCGACCATCCGGTCCACCACGGCGTCGGCCGGGTGGGCGGTCCAGCTGCCGCCGGCCGCCTCGGCCGCGCGCCGGTACTCGTTGCGGATCTTGCGGGGCAGGGTGAGCGTGAGCTCGTCGAGCAGCGAGAGCACCTTGGCGGGGTAGCCGGCCTGGGCGGCGGCCTGCTCGACGGAGGAGGGGTCGACGCCCTCGCCGACCATCGCGACGCCCTCGTTGATGAACTGGCCGATCACCCGGGAGGTGAAGAAGCCGCGCGAGTCGTTGACCACGATCGGCGTCCGGTCGATCTGCCGGACCAGGTCGAAGGCGCGGGCCAGCGCCGCGTCACCGGTCTGCGGGCCGCGGATGATCTCCACCAGCCGCATCTTGTCGACCGGCGAGAAGAAGTGCAGGCCGATGAAGTCGGTGGTGCGCTGGACGCCCTCGGCGAGCAGTCCGATCGGCAGGGTGGAGGTGTTGGAGCAGAGCAGCGCGTCCGGCGCCACCACGCCCTCGATCTCCTGGAAGACCTTGTGCTTCAGCTCGGGGTTCTCGAAGACGGCCTCGATCACCGCGTCGCAGCCGGCGAGGTCGGCGGCATCGGCGGTGGGGGTGATCCGGGCGAGCAGTTCCTCGCGCTGCGCCTCGGTGGAGCGGCCGCGCGCGACGGCCTTCTCCAGCAGGCCGGCGGAGTAGGCCTTGCCGCGCTCGGCGGCCTCGACGGTGACGTCCTTCAGCAGCACCTCGATGCCGGCCCTGGCGCAGGTGTAGGCGATGCCCGCGCCCATCATGCCGGCGCCGAGCACGGCGACCTTGCGGACCGTCCGCTTCTCGAAGGCGCTGGGGCGGCCGGCCCCGGAGTTGACCGCCTGCATGTCGAAGAAGAGCGCCTGGATCATGTTCTTGCTGGTCTGCCCGCAGGCCAGCTCGGTGAAGTACCGGGCCTCGATCACCATCGCGGTGTCGACGTCCACCTGGGCGCTCTCCACCGCCGCCGCCAGCACGTTGCGCGGGGCGGGGTAGGGGGCGCCGGCCAGCTGCTTGCGCAGGTTGGACGGGAAGGCGGGCAGGTTGGCGGCGAGCGCGGGGGTGCTGGGGGTGCCGCCGGGGATCTTGTAGCCCTTGACGTCCCAGGGCTGGACGGCGGTCGGGTTGGCATCGATCCAGGCGCGCGCCCGGGCGGCCAGCTCCTCCGGGGTGTCGACCAGTTCGTGGACCAGTCCGTGCTGGAGCGCCTGCGCCGGGCGGTACTGGCGGCCCTGGAGGAGCACCTTCAGCAGGGCGTCGGCGATGCCGAACAGCCGGACCGTGCGGACGATCCCGCCGCCGCCCGGGAGCAGGCCGAGGGTGACCTCGGGCAGGCCGATCCGGCTGGCGGGGGTGTTCAGGGCGATCCGGTGGTGGCAGGCCAGGGCGAGCTCCAGGCCGCCGCCGAGGGCGCTGCCGTTGACGGCGGCGACCACCGGCTTGCCGAGCGTCTCCAGCCGGCGCAGGGCGCGCTTGATCCGCATCGACTTCTCGAAGACGGCGGCGGCGTCCTCGGGGCGGGCGGCGGAGAGGATCTTGAGGTCGCCCCCGGCGAAGAACGTCTTCTTCGCGGAGGTGATGACGACGCCGCGCAGTTCGTCGCCGAGGCCGGCCAGGCGCTCGACGGTGGTACCGAGGTCGGCCGTGAAGGCCTCGTTCATGGTGTTGACGGACTGGGCGGGGTCGTCGAGGACGAGGGTGACCACGCCGTCCTGGTCCTGCTCCCAGCGGATGGTGGTGGTGTCACTCATGTTCGGGTCTCCGGGGAAATGAGGAGGTCGGATGCGACGGGGTCAGATGCGCTCGACGATGGTGGCGATGCCCATGCCGCCGCCGACGCAGAGGGTGACCAGGCCGTAGCGCAGGTCGCGCCGCTCCAGTTCGTCGATCACGGTGCCGAGGAGCATCGCGCCGGTGGCGCCGAGCGGGTGGCCGAGGGCGATCGCACCGCCGTTGACGTTCACCTGGTCGTGCCGGAAGCCCAGTTCGCGGATGAAGCGCAGGGCGACGGCCGCGAAGGCCTCGTTGATCTCGACCAGGTCGATGTCGGCGGCGGTCAGCCCGGCCTTGGCGAGCGCCTTGCGGGTGGCGGGGGCCGGACCGGTGAGCATGATGGTGGGCTCGGAGCCGGAGACGGCGGCGGAGACGATCCGGGCGCGCGGGCGCAGCCCGTACCGCTCGCCGACCTCGCGGTTGCCGATGGCGACCAGGGCGGCGCCGTCCACGATGCCGGAGGAGTTGCCGGCGTGGTGGACGTGGTCGATCGCCTCCACCCAGTGGTACTTCTGCAGGGCGACGGCGTCGAAGCCGCCGGCGTCGCCGATGGCGGCGAAGGAGGGCTTGAGGCCGGCCAGGGTCTCCACGGTGGTGCCGGGGCGGATGAACTCGTCGCGTTCCAGGACGACCAGGCCGTTGCGGTCGAGGACAGGGACGACCGAGCGGTCGAACAGCCCGTCGGCCTGGGCCTTGGCGGCGCGGGCCTGGGACTCGGCGGCGAAGGCGTCCACGTCGGTCCGGGAGAGGCCCTCGATGGTGGCGATCAGGTCGGCACCGATGCCCTGGGGCACGAAGTTGGTCTCGTAGCTGGTCATCGGGTCCATCGCCCAGGCGCCGCCGTCGGAGCCCATCTTCACCCGGGACATCGACTCGACCCCGCCGGCCAGGATGAGGTCCTCCCAGCCCGAACGGACCTTGGCCGCAGCCAGGTTGACGGCCTCCAGGCCGGAGGCGCAGAACCGGTTCTCCTGGACGCCGGCCACCGTGTCGGGCAGGCCTGCCGCGATGGCGGCGATCCGGGCGATGTCGGATCCCTGGTCGCCGATCGGGCTGACCACGCCGAGCACGATGTCGTCGACGGCGGCCGGGTCCAGGTCGGGGAAGCGGCGGCGCAGCTCGTGGATCAGGCCGACGACCAGGTCGATCGGCTTGGTGCCGTGCAGTGAGCCGGCGGCCTTGCCCCGGCCGCGCGGGGTGCGGATCGCGTCGTAGACGTACGCTTCGGTGGTCACGGTGGAAACGCCTTTCGGGGGCAGGGGGTTGAAGAGGGACCTCAGCCGAGGATGGAGCGGCCGACGATCTCTTTCATGATCTCGGTGGTGCCGCCGTAGATGGTCTGGATGCGCCCGTCGGTGAAGGCGCGCGCGACCGGGAACTCGCTCATGTACCCGTATCCGCCGTGCAGTTGGAGGCAGCGGTCGGCGGTGCGCTTCTGCAGTTCGGTGGCCCACCACTTGGCCATCGAGGCGTCCGCCGGGGTGAGCGCGTAGCGGTTGTGCTCGATGATGCAGCGGTCCACGAAGGCGCGGGTCACGGCGCACTCGGTGGCGAGCTCGGCGATCTCGAAGCGGACGTGCTGGAGCTTGGCGAGCGGCCGGCCGAAGGCCTCGCGCTGCTTCACGTACGCGGTGGTGATCTCGACCAGGTGCTCGGCGCCGGCGATCGCGGCGGCGGCGATGGTGAGCCGCTCCTGGGCGAGGTTCTGCATCAGGTAGACGAAGCCGCGGTTCTCCTCGCCGAGCAGGTTCTCCTTCGGGACGCGCACGTCCTCGAAGAACAACTCGGCGGTGTCCTGGGACTTCTGGCCGATCTTGTCGAGGTTGCGACCGCGCTCGAAGCCGGGCGTGCCGCGCTCGACCACCAGCAGGCTGAGACCGTGCGCCCCGCCCTCGGGGGTGGTGCGGGCGACCACGACCACCAGGTCGGCGAGGATGCCGTTGGAGATGAAGGTCTTGGCGCCGTTGAGCAGGTAGTGGTCGCCCTGGTCGACGGCGTGGGTGCGGATGCCCTGGAGGTCGGAGCCGGTGCCGGGTTCGGTCATCGCGATGGCGGTGATCAGCTCGCCGGTGCAGAACCCGGGCAGCCAGCGGCGCTTCTGCTCGTCGGTGGCGAGCGAGGTGAGGTACGGGCCGATGATGTCGTTGTGCAGGCCGAGCGCCAGGCCGGAGGCGCCGGCCCGGGCGAACTCCTCGGCCAGCACCGCCGCATAGCGGAAGTCGGTGCTGCCCCCGCCGCCGTACTCCTCGGGGACGGCGAGGCCGAGCAGGCCCTGCCGGCCGGCGGCCAGCCAGGCGGAGCGGTCCACGATGCCGGCCTGCTCCCACCGGTCGTAGTGCGGCAGCACCTCCTTGGCGAGGAAGGACCTGACGGTCGTCCGGAAGTCCTCGTGCTCCTCGGTGTAGATGTCGCGTTCCACGGCAAGCTCCTTATCGGGCCTGGGAGTCGGAGGAGTTCTCGGAGGAGAGGAGTCCGGGCACGCCCCAGTCCCGGGCGACCTCGACGGTGTCCGCGCCCGGCCTGGCGGGCGGGCGGCGCAGCGCGCCGGGGGTGGCGGAGAACCGGGGTGCGGGGGCGGGCTGGGTGAAGCCGTCCGCCTCGACGTACGTCCGGCGGGCCGTCAGGTGCTCGGACGCGGCGGCCTGGTGCAGCGTCAGCACCGGTTCGACACAGGCGTCGGAGCCGGCGAAGACGCTCTCCCACTCGGCCCTGGTCCGGGTGGCGAAGCGGGCGGCGATCAGGGCCCGCAGTTCGGGCCAGCGGGCCGTCTCCCACTGGCCGGGTGCGTCGGGGCCGAGCCCCAGCAGCCGGGCGAACTCGGCGTAGAACTGCGGCTCCAGCGCGCCGACGGCGAGGTGGCCGCCGTCCTTGGCCTGGTAGACGGAGTAGCAGGGGGCGCCGCCGTCGAGCAGGTTGACGCCCCTGCGGTCCTGCCACTGGCCGGAGGCGAGCAGGCCCCAGAACACGGAGGTGAGATGGGCCGCGCCGTCCACGATGGCGGCGTCGACGACCTGGCCGGTACCGGTCTCGCGGGCGTGGTGGAGTGCGGCGAGCAGGCCCACGACCAGGTAGAGCGAGCCGCCGGCGAAGTCGCCGAGCAGGTTGACGGGGATGGCGGGCGGGCCGCCGGCCGGTCCGATCATGCCGAGGACGCCGGCCACCGCCGAGTAGCCGATGTCGTGACCGGCCCGGGCGGCGAGCGGGCCGTGCTGGCCCCAGCCGGTCATCCGGCCGTAGACCAGAGCCGGGTTGCGGGCGAGGCAGGCTTCCGGGCCGACGCCGAGGCGCTCGGCGACGCCGGGGCGGTAGCCCTCGATCAGCAGGTGGGCGCGCCCGACCAGGTCGAGCACCTGGCCGGGCCCCTCGGGGGACTTGAGGTCGACCAGCACCGAGCGCTTGTTGCGGTTGGTGACGTCGAACGCGGGGTCGGGGGCGACCGGTGAGGGGTCGGGCCGGTCCACCCGGACCACGTCGGCACCGAGGTCGGCCAGCAGCATGGCGGCGAAGGGGCCGGGCCCGATCCCCGCGAGCTCGACCACCCGGACGCCGGCCAGCGGGCCGGGACTGCTGGAGTCATGCACTGGCTACAGCCCTTTCGGGGTTTGACAGTAAAGCTGTCACACTCGCGATGATAGGGAAGCGACTCGCCGGTAACAAGACCTTCGGCCCCCGACACCCGGCCCTTCCGGCGCCCTCGGCACCAGGCCCCGCCGCCACCCCCGTGCCCGGCTCTTCCGCCGCCCCGCCACCAGGCCTGGCCCCCGCCCCCGCACCCGGCTCTTCCGCTGCCCCGGCACCAGGCCTGGCCGCCGACCCCGCGCCCGGCCCCGTCCCCCGCCCCCGACGCCCGGCCCCGCCGCTACGCCCGAACCCGGCCCTTCCCCTCCTTCGCGGATCCTTGACGCGCTCCGTGCAACCGCGACCACGAAGGGTGCGTCGGTACACCGACGGAGGGACCAACAGGGCCGTCCTGCTTGCTCGGAGGGGTTCCGGCCCCCAGCCGGAGGAAAGAGAGCAGACGCACATGGGTAACCCAGGATTCACCACCGGACCGGTCGCACCGGCGTCCCCGCCGGGCGCGCCGCTCAACCCGGCACCGGGCACCGTCGTCCCGATCTCCGCGCCGGGCACCTCCCCCTTCGCGGCCCCCACGCCGAGCCCCTCCCCCGGCCCGGCCCCGACCGCACCCACCACCCGGCTCGACAACCCGCACGAGCTCAACGCCTCGGCCGGGATCGCCCGGCAGATCGCCACCGATCTCGACAACGCCAACGGCAAGGGCGGCAACAACCTCGCCGAGCACGCGAGCACGGCGGCCACCAGGATCCGCGGCTTCTCCTTCGGCGGCGCGCTCACCGCCTCCACCGAGCGCTGGCTGCAGCAGTGCAGGACGCTGCACGACAAGCTGACCGGCACCGCCGAGAAGCTCGACAACACCCAGCGCAACTACCACGCCAACGAGCACGCCACCACCGCCGGTTTCGGCGCCTGAGACCCGCGAGAAGAGAGAGGAGCCCAGGGATCATGGTGTCCTTCAAGGAACTGCGCGAGGCCGACTTCTCCGGCGTCACGGAGACCGCCGAGGCCTGGACCAACATGGCCAAGGCACTGGAGTCACTGGACGGCCGGGTGGGCCGGGAGCTCGTCAACACCCCGCAGCGGGCCGGCTGGCAGGGCGGGGCCGCCGACGACGCGAGCCGGGCCCTCCAGGGCATCGACACCGACTTCAGCCAGGCCACCGGTGTCGCCAACGCCCTCGCCGCGATCATCCGGGACGCGGGCGAGGACTTCACCGCGGCCCGCAAGGACCTCGACACCGCGCTGCAGGAAGCGAACGGGCAGAAGCTCGTCGTCGCCGACGACGGGACGGTCAGCTGGCCGCCGCTGTCCAGCGAGGGCCACAACGACCCCGACTTCCAGGACACCGTACGCGCGTACCAGGCCGACATGAAGGCCAAGGGCGAGGCGATGACCACCCGGATCGCCCAGGCCGTCGCGAAGGCCACCGCCGCCGACCAGCGCGCCTCGTCCGCCCTGCAGAGCGACGTCGGCACCAGCGCCACCGCCTTCAACGCCCACCCGTACGGCGGCGGCGACGTGGCCGACGCCCGGCGGGCCGCCGACCTGATGGGCAAGGGCGGCACCCTCTCCGACGAGGAGCGCAAGCGGCTGCAGAACCTGATGGCCGCCGACTCCGGTTCGAGGGACTTCTCCACCACGCTGCTCAACAGCCTCAACCTGGGCGGCAAGACCGGCCCCGAGGCGCTGTTGGAGTACTCGAAGGCCTACAACGGCTACGCCCACGGCGACCACGACGCCAAGGACTACCAGGACATCTACGGCAGCCTCTCCCAGGTGTTGGCCACCGCCACCAAGGACGGCGGCATGGGCAAGGACTGGGAGGACAACCTGCTCAAGGCCGCCCGCAAGCAGGGTGGTTCGGCGGCCGGCTTCAACGAGAACTACCCGGTGCTCACCCAGCTGATGGGCGCCGGCGGGAACTACGACAAGGGGTTCCTGGAGAAGGTCGGCAACGACCTCGTCGACTACGAGAGGCACAGCAAGCGCAAGGGCGAGGAACTCTGGGGGCCCTTCTACTCCGTGGCGGGCGACAGGTCGACCGACCCGATGGGCGGCCTGATGCGGGCGATGAGCCACAACCCGCAGGCGTCCAAGGAGTTCCTCGACCCGGCCGCCGGCGGCAACCTGGACTACCTGCTCAAGGACCGCAAGTGGCCCAACCAGGACAACGAGGGCAAGCTGTTCCCCGCCGACCTCAAGGCGAGCTCGCACGCGGCTTTCGCCGACGCCCTGGAGGCCGCCACCACCGGCCGTGACCCGCACGGCAACCAGCCGCCCGTACGCCCCCACGACGGGGCGATGGTGCGCATCATGGACAGGACGCTCATCACCCTCGGCGGGGACCAGGCCGGCCACGAGAACGACCTCTCCCCCGTCCTGCGCCGCCCGCTGGCGAACATGATCTCCGAGTTCCCGGCGGACACGCACGACATCCTCAGCAAGGACCTCTCCGGCCCCTCCCATCCGGAGGGGCTCACGGCCGGCCGGGAACAGCTGCTGCGCGTCATCCGCGGCGTGACCGAGGACCCGGAGGCGTTCGCCGTCATCCACCTGTCCGAGAGCCGGGAAGTCGGGCGCAGGATGGACGAGTTCGGTCCGGAGAACTTCAAGCCCGACGTGACCGGCCGTCCGAACCCGCAGTTCGCCGGTTTCCTCGACGAGTCCGGCAAGGCGCTCGGAGCGCTCGACGCCGTGCGCGCCGACGCGTTCATCGACCACAAGTCGGACGAGCAGTTCAAGAACAACTGGAAGGCCAAGATGGACTACCACGTCTACGGCACCGCGGCGAACATGCTGAAGGTCCCGGGCGCCTCCTGGTTCCCGCTGGGCGACGTCGCCCAGCGGCTGGTCGACATCGGCACCTCCGACTGGGCGAACAAGGCCAACGCCGAACTCGACGTCAGGACCCAGGGCGACGTGAGCAAGAACTACACGGCCGGCGAGTCCCAGCTGATGACCATGATCCAGGAGAAGGCCCGCCGGTCGGGCGTCTCGGACCAGGACATCGACGCGACCGGCAGCGTGACGAAGCAGCTGGCCGACAGCGCCGGGGTGCACTACCGCTCGTCCATCGACCGGGCGTACCACAACGCGCTCGGCAACCCGTGACCCGCATGACGACGGGGAAACTCGACCAGGCCCTCACCCGGCGCGGCCTCACCACCCGGCGGCTGCGCCTGCGGGCGGCGGCCGTGATCGGTGCGATCACGGCGGGCGTCTCGGGGGTGCTGCTGTACAGCCTGACCAACGTGCTCGGTCCGGACACCGTGTGCAACGGCGTGGTGAGCGCCGACGCCCTGCACGACGCCCTGGGACCCGGGCGGATCAGCGAGCAGGACAACGACGAGCCGGCGCCGCTGCACGACAGCGGGTCCTCGTGCACCGCGGTGGTGAGCACCGGGGCGTTCGGCGGGCACCGGTCGGTCCTGGTGGGGGTCCGCTCGGACCGGGACACCGCGGTGTCCGAGGCCGAGGCCGGCGCACGGCTGTTCGCCGCCTCGGCCAACGGCGGTTCGGCCGGCGGCGTCACGGGCCCCGTGGCGTGGGCCCTGCTGCCGGAAGGCTGCGGCACCGGAGGAGTGCGGGCGAGGGTGGACGCGACCAAGGGGGGTTCCGTCGGCGACGGCGACCTCGCACGGTTCGCGGTGGCGGCCGCCAACGGACTCGCGACGCAACGGAACTGCACGACACCGAAGCTCCCGGCGCCCGGGCACCTGTCGACCCCCGGCGTGAAGCAGGATCTGGACAGCGGCAACGTCTGCGGCCTGCCCGGTCTGACGGTCCCCGGCGGCGCGTCCGCTGCCCGCGGGTACCGGCAGCGGGCCACCACCGCGTCGGACCCGATCTGGTCCTGCGAGGTCGGGATGGGCAGTACGGCCGTGACCTTCGCCATCGGGACCGAACCCCGGCTCAGGGCGCCGGACGCCGACAAGGACACTCCGGAGGCGTTCGGCCGGGCGCACTGGACCATGGGCCTCTCGTTCCCGAACAACGACGAGGTCGTCGTGACCTGCCGGGGCAGGCCCACCTATTTCAAGCTGCGACTGCTCGGCGACCGGACCCTCTTCCCCGACGACGGGGAGCTGTGGAGGCAGTTCCTCACCGCCGGCGGCAAGGCCGTCGGCTGCGAGCCGATCCTCCCGTAGCACCACGCGCCCCGGGCCCGTCCGAGCACACCGCCCGGGCGGGCCCGCGGGTTCCCGGTGGCCCGCGGGTTCCCGGTGGCCCGCGGGTTCCCGGTAGCCCGCGGGTTCCCGGTGGCCCGCGGGTTCCGCCGACCCGCAGGTCTCCGGCAGGAGCCCCGGAGCGGTGGATCCCCCCGGCGGGGGAGGCGGATCGTGTGCCGGGAGGAGGTCCCGCACGGGGCCGGGCCGGGAGGGTGGGGGCATGACCACGAAGACCCCGGCCGACCGGGTGCGCGGCGCGGCCGCCTGGACCGCCGTCGCCGCCACGGTGCCGTACCTGACGCTCAAGCTGCTCTGGCTGACCGGCCACCAGGTCGGCGTCGACGACCCCGCCGAGATGGACAAGCTCTGGCTGGTGAACCTGCTGACCTTCGGCATGGACGCGATCGCGGTGCTGCTGGCGCTCTCGTTCGTCCGCCCGTGGGGGCGGCGGGCACCGGCCGGACTGCTCGCCTTCCCGATGTGGGTGGCGACCGGGCTGCTCGGCACCATCCTGGTGGCGCTGCCGCTGAGCGCGCTGGCCACCCTGCTGTTCGGCGCCGAGAAGGCCCCGGGCGGCGGCTCGGGCAACCAGGGCCCGGGCGGGCTCGACGACTGGGTGTTCGTCGTCGTCTACGGCGGCTTCTCCGTCCAGGGCCTCGCGCTGATCACCGCCTTCCTGCTGTACGCGGGGCGTCGCTGGGCGGGCCTGCTGCGCAGCCGGATCGGCGATCTGCCCGACTCCCCCACGCTCACCCTCCAGCGCGCCCTCTCCGGCGTCGCGGCGGTGCTCGCACTCGGCGTGGCGGCGGCCCGGGGGTACTGGGCGGCGGGCGGCGCGACGGGGCTGCCGGTGCTGTTCGCCGAGGAGCGCAGCCGGTCCGCGGCCGTGCTGGACGGCGTGATCGCGGTCATGGCGGTGGCCGCGGTGACCGCGCTGCTGGCCCTGGTGTTCCGCGCCCGGCCGGAGCGACGGCTGCGGGTGCCGCTGGTGGTGGCGTGGACGGCGGCCGGCTCCCTGTTCGGCTGGGGCTCCTGGCAGCTGGTGGTGTTCGGAACGGTCACCGACGTGACCGATCCCCGGAAGGCCGTACCGGGGCTGATGCCCCTGGTGGAGACCGCACAGCTGCTGACCGGCCTGCTGGTGCTGGTGGTCGGCGCGATCGCACTCGTCGAACGGGCGGCCGCGCACGCGACCACCGACGGAACGGCCACCGACGGAACCACCATCGATGGGACGGCCGCCGCGGCCCGCGCTGGCACCCGCGGGGCGCAGACGCCTGCCGCGCGGACGCCCACCCCCCGGAGCACCGTCGCTCGGACGACCGCTGCCGTAGAGTCGGCCGGGTGAACACGGGGGCGGGCACGGAACGGTGGGGGCCGCGGCGTGCCGCGAGCGCGCTCTTCGGACGGCGGGCCCGGCTGCGCTGGGTGTACCTGGTCCTGGGCGGCGCGCTGCTGATGCCGTACTGGATGCTGTCGACCGTGGCGATCGGGGCGCTCAACCCGGATCACGGTCCGGTGGTCCAGCTGCTCCTCTACTTCGCCGCGCTCGGGACGTCCCTGCCGATGGCCGCCGTCACCGCGCTGGTGCCGACCGTCCGTGGCCTGGAGGGGGCGGCCGCGCGGGCCCTCTGCGCACCGAGCCGGCCGGAGGAGATCGCCACCGGCCCGGGCCGGTCCTGGGCGGCCCGGCGGCAGACCGCCGCCTGGTACGTGCTGCACCTGCTGTTCGGCGGCGTGGTCAGCGGGATGACGCTGGCCGGGACGCCGTTCGCGGTCATGCTGGTGATCTCGCCGCTGGGCGGGCCCTCGCTGGGCGATCTGGTGCGGTTCTGGCAGGACCGCGGGTTCCCGTCCTGGCTGCCCGGGCCGGTCACGGGCCTCGCCCTGATGCTGCTGATCCTCTCCACCAGTGCCGGCCTGGGAGCCCTGCTGGCCCGCTGGGCGCCCGTCCTGCTCGGTCCCACCCCGGAGGAGCGGGTGGCCGCGGCGGAACGGCGGGCCACCGTGCTCGCCCAGCGCAACCGGCTGGCGCGCGAGCTGCACGACTCGGTCGGCCACGCGCTCAGCGCGGTCGGTATCCAGGCCTCGGCGGCCGCCCGGGTACTGCGGACCGACCCGGACTTCGCCGCAGAGGCGCTCCAGGCGATCGGCGAGACGGCGCGGGCCGCCGTCGCCGAGCTGGACGCCGTACTCGGCCTGCTGCGCGAGGAGGACCGGGCCGACGCCGAACCCGCCGGGCCGACCCTGGCCGGGCTGGACGACCTGCTGCGCCAGCTGGCCCGGACCGGGCTGAAGGTCGACGCCGGGCTGCCGCCCGGCCTGGAACGGCTCCCGGGCGCCCTCTCGCGCGAGGCCTACCGGATCGTCCAGGAGGGCCTGACCAACGTGCTGCGGCACGCCGGGCCGACCGCGCCCGCCGGGCTCCGGGTGGCGCTGTCCGCGGGCCGGCTGGAGATCGAGCTGACCAACCCGCTGGGCCCGGCCCGCCCCAGCCGCCCCGGTGGCGGCCGCGGGCTGCGCGGGATCGGCGAGCGGGCCGCGGTACTGAACGGCGGCTGCGAGGCCGGGCCGGCGGAGGACGGGACGACGTGGCGGCTGGCGGTCTGGCTGCCGGTGGGAGGGACACGATGACGGGGATGCGGGGTGCCGTGAACGGGACGGCGGGGACGACGGACGGGGACGACGGGCCGGTCCGGGTGGTGATCGCGGACGACGAGCGCCTGGTCCGGATGGGCCTGCGGGTGGTGATCGACGCCGAACCGGACCTCACCGTGGTCGGCGAGGCCGCCGACGGGGCCGAGGTGGTGCCGCTGGTCCGCGAACTGCGCCCGGACGTGGTGCTGATGGACGTGCGGATGCCCGGCATCGACGGCATCCGGGCCACCGAACAGCTGGTCGGCGGGATGGCCGACCCGCCCAGGATCATGGTGGTCACCACCTTCGAGCATGACGACCACGTGTACGACGCGCTGCGGGCCGGGGCCGCCGGGTTCCTGCTGAAGCGGGCCAGTGCGGAGGAGATGGTCCAGGCGGTGCGGCTGGTCGCGCGCGGGGACTCGCTGCTCTTCCCGGCCGCGGTGCGCGACCTGGCCCTGCGCCACGCCCCCGCCGGACGGCGCGCGCCCGCCCAGGGGCCGATCGGGCGGCTCACCGAGCGGGAGGGCCAGGTGCTGCGGCTGATGGCGGCCGGGCTGAACAACGGTGAGATCGCCGGACGGCTGGTGGTCAGCCAGGAGACGGTCAAGACGCACGTTGGCAGCGTGCTCGCCAAGCTGGGCGCCCGCGACCGCACCCAGGCGGTGATCGCCGCGTACGAGTCGGGCTTCGTGCTGCCGGGGTAGCGCAGGACCGGCGAGCGACGGGCCGGGGCGGCAGACGGCGGACCGCCGAGCGACGGGCCGAGGCGGCAGACGAGGGGCCGGGGAACGGTGGCCAGGGGCGGTGACCGGCGGACTGCGGGTCGGCGAGCGCCCGCCGCAACGTTTCTTCCGTCCCGGCCCTACCAGCGAGTAGAGTGCGGCCTTCCCTCCCTCTACCGCCCGATACCTCCCGTATCGCCTGAAACGAACTGGTGGCCGCATGTCAGTCCGGACCCGTCCCGCGCTCTGGTGGCGCATGGGCATCGTGCTCTCGGCGGGCCTCGGCCTGACCCTCCAGACCGCGCCCCTGGTCTACTTCACCATCCAGAGCAACGTGATCGTGCTCGGCTACTTCATCGGCGCCGTGTACTGGATGCTCAAGCGCGGCACGGTGGACGCGCCCGCGCCCCGGCTGCGCGGTGCCGCGACGCTCTACATCCTGATCACCGGGCTGGTCTCGCACATCCTGCTGGAGCACGGCGCCAACCCGCTGCCCGGGCTCTTCGACGGGCCGGACAAGCTCCAGCACTGGTCGTCGTTCTTCCTGCACTACGTCACCCCGGTGATGGTGATCATCGACTGGCTGACGCTGAAGCCGCGCAACGCCTCCGCCTGGCGGGACGTCCCGCTCTGGCTGGCGTTCCCGCTCGGCTACGCGGCGATCGTGCTGACCCGCAACGCGCTGTTCTCCAACTACCCGATGCCCTACCCGTACTTCTTCTTCGACCCGACGACCAAGGGCTACGGCTACGTGTGGGGCCAGATCGCCCTGCTGACGGTGGAGTTCGTCGTCCTCGCGGCCACCGTGATCGGCCTGGACCGGCTGGGCACCCTGGTCGCGGGCAAGCTCCGGCCGGGAGCCGGCACCGCGGCGGAGCCCGCCTCCGAAGCCGCCTCCGAGGCCGCCGAGGTCTGATCCGGACGGGCGCGGCGGCCGTTCAGATCCGCCAGGAGCGGATCCGGTCGGCCGCCGCGAACACGTCGGAGCGGCCCGCGGCGACGTCCCGGGCCAGCTCGACCAGGGCGCCGTAGGGCGGGTCGATGCCCTCCTTCGCGGCGTGCATGTACGCGGCCGTGGTCATGCAGGCGTACAGGTTGTTGCGCACCGGCAGCGGCCGCAGCAGCACGATGGTGTGCATCAGGGTGGCCGCGCACCAGGCCGGGTCGGCGTCGTGACCGAGCTGCGCGGTGTTGACCCGGTGGCGGGCGACGGCCGCCTGCAACGCCGAGTAGTCACGGACGCTCAGGTCCTCCGGCGACGCCTGCTCCTGGACGTCGAGCAGCCAGCGCAGGTCGACGTGGAGCAGCCTCACCGCCGCCCCTCTCCGCTGCTCCGGACCGCCGTGCTCACGCCGCGGGCGCGTCCTCCGGGAAGGCCGCGTCGAACTCCTCGCGGTGCTCCTTCCAGAACGCCACCGCGTGGTCGACGAAGACCCGCCGCTGCTGCTCCCGCACGCTGAGATCGTGGACGTACGCCCTGACGCTCTTGCCGTCGGCTGCGGCGGCCTCGCGGATGGCGGCGAGTTCGTGCTCCGTGTACTCGATGTTGAGCGCTGGCATGGCGCCGATGGTACTGGAGGGCAAGGGAGTTGGGTACCGGACCGGCACTGCTCCGGTCCGCCGCACACCGCCTCCGGCGCGCGCCCGCTACGACGCGCCGATTCGCCCGAGCACCAGGCCTTCGGCCACCAGGACGTTCACCGCCACCAGCCCCTGGCCGGGCGTGTGTGCGGCCGTCCACCCGCTCGCCAGGTACGGCCCGCCCGCATCCCCGGACCGGACCGCCGACCAGCCGCGCTCCGCCGCCAGCGCCTGCCGGACGACGGCCATCGCCGCCTCGGGCGCCACCGTGACCGGCCCGAGGAGGGCCTGGCAGCCCACCGCCCCCGGGTCCGCCGGCGGCAGGCCGTCCGTCGACTCGGCCACCGCCTCCGGGCCCAGGTCCGCCAGTCGGACGCGACCGAGCAGTTCCTCGAAGAGCTCGCCGGCACGCCGCTCGTCGACCCCGGCGAACTCGCCGCCCAACCGGACCCAAATGGCGAAGGAACGCCGGTGCCACTGCGCGAGCTCCCCCTCGTCCTCGTCCGTCCACGGCAGCACCGGCCCCTCGGGCAGCAGCTCCGTCGGCCCCTCGGTCCCCGGCTCCGCCGGCCCGGACACGCCGGACCCGCACTCCCCCGGCGGGCCGTCCCCGGCCGGGTCGCCGCCGAGCCGGACGTCCAGCTGGTACGCGCCGAACCGGCCGGCGGACCGGAGGTCCCTGACCCGCCCGGCCGGCGTCCGCCCGCCGGTGAACTCGAAGCGCTCCGGGTCCAGGCCGAGCCGCTCGGCGAGCGGGGTGACGGCGGCCCGGAGGTCCCGGCGGGCGTCCTGCGCCGGCACCGGCAGCACCACGAGCAGCTCGACGCCGATGCCGTCGTCGTCGTGGCGCAGCTCGACCGCCGCCGGGGAGAGTTCGGCGACGAGCGGCAGGCAG
Source organism: Kitasatospora sp. RG8 (assembly GCF_017813315.1). Taxonomy (NCBI): domain Bacteria; kingdom Bacillati; phylum Actinomycetota; class Actinomycetes; order Kitasatosporales; family Streptomycetaceae; genus Kitasatospora; species Kitasatospora sp. RG8. The sequence goes on along the minus strand of NZ_JAGIYX010000018.1, from coordinate 59,365 downwards.
GCCCGGAGGGCGGCGGCCGGGCTGCGGGTCTCACCGAGTTCGAGAAGGATCCGGACCACGACGTCGGACGGTGCGTATTCCACCCGGGCATCCTCGCCGAGCTCCCACGGGGCATCAAAGGGGTTTCCGTGGATACCTCCCAGGTCGTAGCCGGGTGCGCCGCGGCGTCGTCCTCAAGGCCGGTGGTGGACCGGTCCCGCGGGTGACGCCGCCGTCGGGCCGGGGTCCGTACCGTCGGCGGGGAGGGCGGCGGAGGGTTCCGCGGGGGAGGCCCGAGGGGTGGTGGGGTTCCGGCGGGCCGGGTGTTCACCCGGCCGGGGGGCCGCCGCCGTGCCGGTGCGGTGTCGTGCCGGTCCGGCCCGGGCGGCCCGGCAGGATCCACGGGACAGTCCCGACGAGACGGCGGAGGCCGGCATGAGGTTCGGACGGATGGCAACGGGCGGCGGGGGCCACCGCGGTGGCGCTCGCGGTGACGGTGGGGGCGGCGGCACCCGTGTTCGCCGCACCCGGCGGGCCCGGGCAGGAGGGGCGGCCGGGTGCGAACCGGCTGGAAGGGGTGTGGCGCACGGACGGCTACGGCGCGGTCATGGCGATCTCCGGCGACCGGCTCACCTCGTACGACGTGACGCGGTCCAGCTGCACGCCGGGCCTGCTCAGCGAGCGGCAGGTGGGCGCCCCCGAGCCCGGCGGGGCGACCCGGTACGGACCCCCGGACAAGACCTTCGCCGAGCTGACGGTGACCCCGCGCGGTCACGGGCGGGCGGTGCTCAAGGCCGACGCGTCGGTCGGCACCGTGACCCTGGAACGGCTGCCCGGGCTGCCGGCGCTCTGCCGGCAGCCGGCCGCCGACGACCCGCTCGCGGTCTTCGACCGGTTCTGGGAGAACTTCGAGGAGAACTACCCGTTCTTCGCCGCCAAGGGCATCGACTGGCACGCCGTCCGGGACCACTACCGGCCGCAGGTCGGCCCGCAGACCACCGACGACCGGCTCCAGCAGATCTTCGTCGAGATGATCGAGCCGCTGCACGACGCGCACACCGGGCTGGCCCGTGCCCGTGCCGGCGGGGGCCTCACCCCGGTCTTCGGGGGCTTGCGGCCCGGGACGGCCCAGCCGACCGAGGAGCTGAGGAAACGGTCGGCGGAGGCCGTCGCGGCCCAGCTCCTGGCACCCGAGGTGCTCTTCGGCGGCGGCAGGCTGGGGGTGGGCGAACTCCCCGGCGGGATCGGCTACCTGCGGGTCAGCGGCTTCGACGACTACGTCGACGACGGCGGCTACCAGGACCAGGCCGCCGAGCTCGACCGGGCCCTGGACGCCCTGCTGGCCGGACCGGCCCGGCCGCACGGGCTGGTGATCGACGTCCGGCTGAACGGCGGCGGGTCGGACGAGCTCGGGCTGCGGATCGCCGCCCGGCTCACCGACCGGCCCTACCTCGCCTACCGCAAGGTGGCCCGGAACGACCCGGACGACCCCACCCGCTTCACCACCCCGCAGCCGATCCCCGTCCGGCCGGCGGCCGGCGCGCGCCACACCGGGCCGGTCGCCCTGCTCACCGCCGGCTCGACGGTGAGCGCGGGCGAGACCTTCACCCAGGCGCTGATCGCGCGCAGCCCGCACGTCACCCGGATCGGGGAGAACACCCAGGGCGTCTTCTCCGACATCATGATCCGGCTGCTGTCGCCGACGTTCGCCGTCATCCTGCCGAACGAGAAGTTCCTGACCCCCGACGGCTCCTCCTTCGACGGGCCGGGCATCCCTCCGGACGTGCGCACACCGGTGTTCACCCCCGAGGAGCTGGAGGGGCTCAAGGACTCGGCGCTGAGCCGGGCCCGCCAGGCCCTCGGCGGTTCCTCCGGCACGTAGCCGAACCCCCGGTGCGCGCCGCCAGCCGGTGACGCACCACCGGCCGGCACGCGCTGCGGGCCGGTGGGGGCCGGTGGCGCGCACCGGTACGCGCTACATCGGCTCCACCGCCCGCAGTTCGCCGTCCAGCTCCAGCCAGCGGGTGAGCCCCAGGCCGCGCAGGAACGGCAGGTCGTGGCTGACCACGATCAGCGCGCCCTGATAGGCGGCGAGGGCCTCGGTGAGCTGGCGGACGCTGGCCAGGTCGAGGTTGTTGGTCGGCTCGTCGAGCAGCAGGAGCTGCGGCGGCGGGTCGGCCAGCAGCAGGGCGGCCAGGGTGGCGCGGAACCGCTCGCCGCCGGAGAGGGTCGCGGCGGGCTGGTCGGCCCGGCCGCCGCGGAACAGGAACCGGGCCAGCCGGGCCCGGATCGCGTTGTCCCCCGCGTTCGGCGCGAACCGCTTGACGTTCCCGGCGATGGTGAGGCCGTCGTCCAGCAGGTCGAGCCGCTGGGGCAGGTGGCGCACCGGCACCGGGGTGGTGATCTCGCCCTCCAGCGGGGCGAGTTCACCGGCGATGGCACGCAGCAGGGTGGTCTTGCCGGAGCCGTTGCGGCCGACCAGCGCGATCCGCTCGGGGCCGCGGAGGTCGAGGTCGGCGGTGGCGCCGTACGGCAGCCGGACCTTCTGCAGGGTGAGCACGGTGCGGCCGGCCGGGACGGCCGTGCGGGGCAGGTCGATCCGGATCTCGGCGTCGTCCCGCACCGCCTCCTCGGCGGCGGTGAGCCGCTGCCTGGCCTCCTCCAGCCGCTCGGTGTGCATGCCCTGGAGCCGGCCCGCCGTCTCCTGGCCCTGGCGCTTCAGCATGCCGCGGAAGATGTGCGGGTCGTTGCGGGTGACCGAGCGCTTCTTGCCGTAGCTGGCGCTGCGCTCCAGCCGGATGCGCGCCTCGGCGAGGTCCCGCTTCTGGCGCTGGACGTCGGCCTCGGCGTTGCGCAGCATCCGCTCGGCCGTCTCCTGCTGGGCGGCGAGGGTGCGCTCGTACTCGGCGAAGTTCCCGCCGTACCAGGTGACCTGGCCGTCCCGGAGGTCGGCGATCTGGTCGACGTGCTGGAGCAGCTCGCGGTCGTGGCTGACGATCAGCATCACCCCGCTCCAGCCGGCCACCGTCTCGTAGAGCCGCTCGCGGGCGGCCCGGTCGAGGTTGTTGGTGGGTTCGTCGAGCAGCAGGACGTCGGGGCGGCGCAGCAGCAGGGCGGCGAGCCTGAGCAGCACCGCCTCGCCGCCGGAGAGCTCGCCGGTGGTGCGGTCGAGCCCGAGCCGGTGCAGGCCGAGCCGGTCGAGCGTGGCGCGGGCGCGCTCCTCGACGTCCCAGTCCTCGCCGACGGCGTCGAAGTGGCGCTGGTCGGTGTCGCCGGCCTCGATGGCGTGCAGGGCCTCGCGGGTGGCCCGGACGCCGAGCGCCTCGTCGACCCGCAGGCCGGTGTCGAGGGTGAGGCCCTGCGGCAGGTAGCCGAGCTCGCCGCCGACCTTGACGGTGCCCGCGGTGGGGGTGAGTTCGCCGGCGACGAGGCGCAGCAGGGTGGACTTCCCGGCGCCGTTGAGCCCGATCAGGCCCGTCCGGCCGGGGCCGACGGCGAGGTGGAAGCCGTCCAGGACCGTTTTCCCGTCGGGCCATTCGAAGCCGAGGTCGGTGCAGAGGACGGAGGTGATGGGTTGTGCCATGGGTGGCCTCCCGGGTGGTTGCCTGCGGTCTGGGGAGCAACACGGGAAACACCGCAGGAGTGCACGCAGGGAGGTGGCGGGGGCCGGGGGCCGTCAAGGGCCGCGGACCGGCTCACCACTGAGGTCGCGCACTCGCACACTCACGGACCGCGGGCAGCGGGACTGCATCGGCAGGGCTGCATCGACGAGCGCCGACGGAACTGTGTCGGGGAGGCTGCGTCGACGGGCTGCATCGGCAGGCTGCATCGCGGCGGGGGCGGTGTCTCGGGACCTCAGTAGAGCAACGGCCTTCTCCTGTTCTGACGGGTGGCACGGATGACGCTACGGAGGCCCGCAGGCACCTGCAACCGATTTTCCTCCGTGCCGATCACGTGCCGATCCGGTGACAACCGCGTCCCGGTCAGGGGCGGATGTAAGGACGCCTTTATCCGCATGGCAGACTCCTCACCTGCCGTACGAGTGGCCCGGGCGTCCCCGGAACGTACGGCGTCCATCCACAGGGGGAATTGAACTGATGTCACACATATCCCGGACGACTCGTGCTGCACTGGGCGCCTCCGTGGTCGCGCTGACGATGGTGGTCGCGACGGCGTGCGGGCCGGACAACAGCGACACGACCGGGGCCGAGACCGCGGCGCCCACCACCGCGGCCACCAGCACGGACAAGCCGGGCGCGGCGCCGATCAAGCTGCCCAGCCTCGACGAGCTGAAGAAGTGGAAGTACGACGACTGGGAGAAGTTCGCCCAGCAGAACGTGATCACCCCGGCCGTGAAGGGCTACTGGGACCTCCAGAAGATCCTGAAGGCCAAGCCGTCCAAGCCCGGCCAGCCGAACCCGCAGCCGACGACGGCACCCACCGCCCAGCCGACCGGTACGGCCTCGGGCCAGCCCACCTCCCAGCCGGACGGCGGCAACGACCCGATGCCGAAGCTGGTCGAGGAGAAGCCCGTCCCGCACCCGTTCGCCAAGAACTTCCACGTGAACGGCAAGCTGTTCTTCCAGGACGGCAACCAGGAGTACGTCTGCTCCGGCACCGTCGTCTCCGACCCGGCCAACCCCGGCAAGAGCAACCTGGTGTGGACCGCCAGCCACTGCCTGCACGGCGGCAAGGGCGGCAAGTCGCACACCAACATCACCTTCGCCCCGGCGTTCAACAGCACCGGCGCGCTGAGCGGCGGCAAGCAGGGCTCGCTGGCGCAGGCCGAGCCGTACGGCGAGTGGGGCGCGGTCGCCGGCATCGTCTCCCCGACCTGGTCGAGCGAGGCCGACCCGGAGTACGGCGGCGCGTGGAGCCAGTACGACTTCGGCATCATCCGGGTGGCCAACCCGGACGGCAGCAACAAGTCGCTGGAGGAGGTCGTCGGCGGTTCGGTGCCGGTCTGGTTCAACGCCCCGCGCGACCAGATCACCGCGGTCAGCAGCTACGGCTACCCGGCCGGCAAGCCCTTCGACGGCATGGAGCTGGAGCACTGCGACAGCCCCAAGCCGGTCCGCCACACGATCGACCCGAGCCGCCCGGCGATGCTGACCATCGGCTGCAACGGCACCGGCGGCGACAGCGGCGGCGGCTGGTTCGCCACCAAGGACGGCAAGCAGGTCCTGGTGTCGGACACCTCCATCGGCGGCAACGACAACACCTGGGAGGCCGGCCCGTACCTGGACGACGTCGCCCAGCACGCGCTGGAGTACATCTCCAAGAAGAAGTGACCCCGGGCACGTCCTGAGGCGTCCGCGTCCGGGGGCGGCCCGCGTCCCGGACGCGCGCCGCCCCCGGACGACCCGTGTTCCGGGCCGCCGGGGCCCGCGGCCTCACCGCCGCGGGCCCCGGCGTGTTCCCCGGCTCTTCTAGAATCGGGGACATCATGAGCGCCACACTCGTAGTCAAGGACCTCAGCGCCGGCCACGGCGACCGCACCCTCTTCTCCGGCCTGGACCTGGTCGTCGCCCCCGGGGACGTGATCGGGCTGGTCGGCGTGAACGGCGCCGGCAAGTCGACGCTGCTGCGGCTGCTGGCCGGGCTGGACACCCCCGAGGGCGGGTCGCTGCGGCTCAGCCCGGCGTCCGCCAACGTCGGCCACCTGCCGCAGGAACCGGAGCGGCGGGAGGGCGAGTCGGTCCGGGACTTCCTGGCCCGGCGCACGGGCGTCGCGGCGGCGCAGGCCGCGCTGGACGAGGCCACCGAGGGCCTGGTCGAGAGCCGCCCCGGCGCCGACGACGCGTACGCGACCAGCCTGGACCGCTGGCTGGACCTGGGCGGCGCCGACCTGGAGGAGCGGGCCGAGGAGGTCGCCGACTCGCTCGGGCTCAAGGTCTCGCTCGACCTGCCGATGACGGCGCTCTCCGGCGGCCAGGCCGCCCGGGCCGGCCTGGCCTCGCTGCTGCTCTCCCGCTACGACGTCTTCCTCCTCGACGAGCCCACCAACGACCTCGACCTGGACGGCCTGGAGCGGCTGGAGTCCTTCGTGAAGGGCCTGCGCGCGGGCACCGTGCTGATCAGCCACGACCGCGAGTTCCTGGCCCGCACCGTCACCAAGGTGCTGGAGCTGGACCTCGCCCAGCAGCAGGTCAACCTGTACGGCGGCGGCTACGAGGCCTACCTGGAGGAGCGCGCGACGGCCCGCCGGCACGCCCGCGAGGAGTACGAGGAGTACGCCGACACCAAGGCGGGCCTGGAGGCCCGGGCGCGGATGCAGCGCGGCTGGATGGAGAACGGCGTGCGCAACGCGCGCCGCAAGGCCGGCGACAACGACAAGATCGGGCGCAACATGCGCTCCGAGTCCACCGAGAAGCAGGCCGCCAAGGCCCGGCAGACCCAGCGGATGATCGAGCGCCTCGACGTGGTCGACGAACCGCGCAAGGAGTGGGAGCTGCGGATGGAGATCGCCACCGCACCGCGCTCCGGCTCGGTGGTCGCCACCCTGCGTGCGGCGACCGCCCGCCGCGGCGGCTTCGCCCTCGGCCCGGTGGACCTGCAGATCGACTGGGCCGACCGGGTCGCCATCACCGGCGCCAACGGCGCGGGCAAGTCGACCCTGCTGGCCGCGCTGCTCGGCCGGCTCGAGCTCGACGGCGGCAGCGCCGTGCTGGGCTCGGGCGTGGTGGTCGGCGAGGTGGACCAGGCACGCGGGCTGTTCCTCGGCGGCGAACCGCTGGCGGAGGCGTTCGCCGCCGCCGTACCGGAGCTCACGCCGGAGGAGGTGCGCACGCTGCTGGCCAAGTTCGGCCTGAAGGCGGCCCACGTGCTGCGCGCGGCCGACACCCTCTCCCCCGGCGAGCGCACCCGGGCGGCGCTGGCGCTGCTCCAGGCCCGCGGGGTCAACCTGCTGGTGCTGGACGAGCCCACCAACCACCTGGACCTGCCCGCCATCGAGCAGCTGGAGTCCGCGCTCGCCTCGTACACCGGCACGCTGCTGCTGGTCACGCACGACCGGCGGATGCTGGACACGGTGGCGGTGAACCGGCGGATCGAGGTCAGGGACGGGCGCGTCCACGAGAGCTGAGCCCGGACGGGCCCGGCGTTTCCGGCGCGGGCGTTTCCGGTGCCGGCCCGGCGTTTCCGGCACGGGCCCGGCGTTTCCGGCGCGGGCCCGGCGTTTCCGGACCGGCCGGGGAAGTGGTCTGGACCTTACCTCTTCCCCGGCCGCCCGCCATGTGCTGTGCTGTCGGCCATGGTTGACAGTGCAGTTGACGACACCGCGGCCGGGACGCCCCACCCCACCGTCCCGCTGACCCCGATGACCGTGCCCGCCCACGAGGCGGAGGCGCGCAGCCGTTCCTTCCACGACGTGATGGCACGGCGACGGACCGTCCGCGACTACTCGACCCGCCCGATCCCGGACGGCGTGGTCGAGTGGGCGGTCCGCACCGCGAACACCGCACCCAGCGGCGCGCACGTCCAGCCGTGGCGGTTCGTGGTGATCACCGACCCGGAGCGCAAGCGGGCCCTGCGCGAGGCCGCCGAGGCGGAGGAACGCGAGTTCTACGCACACCGGGCCTCCGAGGAGTGGCTGGCCGCGCTGGCCCCGATCGGCACCGACTGGCGCAAGCCCTTCCTGGAGGACGCGCCCGCCGTGATCGTGGTGTTCGAGGTGCACAAGGGCCCGCACTCACCGCGCCCCTACTACACCAAGGAGTCGGTCGGCATCGCGGTCGGCCTGCTGCTCGCCACCCTGCACCAGGCCGGGCTGGCCACGCTCACCCACACCCCGAGCCCGATGAGGTTCCTCAACGAGGTGTGCGAACGGCCGTCCGAGGAACGGGCCGCGTACGTGATCCCGGTGGGCTACCCCGCGGACGGCGCGCGCGTCCCCGACCTTCGGCGCAAGGAGCTCGACGACGTCCTGGTGCGCCTCTGACGCGCCCCCGGGCTGCGCCCCGTCCCGGCGCGTTCCCGGTGGTGGCAGGTCTGGACCATGGTCATAATCGCGGTCATGAGTCCTGTCATGCCCCGGTCCTGTGAGGTCTCCCCCGGCCGGCCGCCGGAACTGCTGCGGCTGGCCGGCGGCGTCTCGCTGCACCGCCGCTCGACCGACCACGCGGCCGCGCTCAACGCCGCCGTCCGCGCCAACCTGGAGCACCTGCGGCCCTGGCTGGAGTGGGCGGCCGAGGCGCCCAGCCCCGCCCAGACCGTCGAGGTCACCAGAGCAGGGGTCGCGGCCTGGGACGCCGGCACCGACTACATCTACCTGGTCGGCCTGGACGCCCGGCCCGGCAGCGTGATCGGCTCGTTCGGCCTGCACGGCCGGATCGGCCCGGGCGCGCTGGAGATCGGCTACTGGGTGGACGCGGAGCACGTCGGCCGGGGCATCGCCACCGCCGCCGCCGAGGCGCTCACCGGGGCCGCGCTCGCCCTGCCCGGCGTCGGGCGGGTGGAGATCCACTGCGACCAGGCCAACGCGGCCAGCGCCGCCGTGCCGCGCAAGCTCGGCTACCGGCTCGCCCGGATCGACGACGCGGCGGTCCGGGCACCGGGCGAGACCGGGCGGCAACTGGTCTGGGTCAAGGAGCGGTGAGCCGGGGCGGGCCGCCGGTCGTTGCGACGGCCCGCCCCGGGGCCGCCCGGCACCACGGCCCGGAGCCCCGACCCGCCGTCCCGGCCCGCCGCTTCCGCGCGGCACGACCGGCGCACTCGGTACCGGGCGCTCAGTACCGCCCGCCGGTCGGGGCCTGGAGGGCGTCCAGCTCGGCGAGGTCCGCCGCCGGGAGCACCACGTCGGCCGCGCCCGCGTTGTCCACCAGGTACTTCGGCGTCTTCGTGCCCGGGATCGGCAGGACGTAGCGGCCCTGCGCCAGCACCCAGGCCAGCGCCACCTGCGCCGGCGTCGCACCGACCCGCGCGGCGACCTCCTTCACCTTCTCCACCAGGGCCAGGTTGGCCGCCAGCGCGTCCTCCTGGAACCGCGGCAGCGAGCGGCGGAAGTCGTCCGCCGCCAGCTGGTCGGCGGAGGAGATGCTGCCGGTGAGGAAGCCGCGGCCGAGCGGCGAGAACGGGATGAAGGCGATGCCCTCCGCCTCGGTGTACGGCACCACCTCGGCCAGCGCGTCCCGTGTCCAGAGCGACAGTTCGGACTGCACCGACGCCACCGGGTGCACCGCCTGCGCCCGCTTGATCTCCTCGACGCCCACCTCGGAGAGCCCGATCAGGCGCGCCTTCCCGGCCGCGACGACCTCGGCGAGCGCACCCCAGGTCTCCTCGATCGGCACCTGCGGGTCCACCCGGTGCAGCTGGTAGAGGTCGACGTGGTCGGTGCCGAGGCGACGCAGGCTCTCGTCGATCGAGCGCCGCACGTGCTCGGGACGGCCGTTGTTCTCCACCCGCTTGTCGCCGGTGCCGGCCACCAGGCCGACCTTGGTGGCCAGCACCGCGCGCTCCCGGTACGGGCCGGCCAGCGCGGCGCCGACCACCTCCTCGTTGCTGTACGGGCCGTAGACGTCGGCTGTGTCGATCAGGGTGACGCCGAGGTCCAGCGCCTCCCGGATCACCCGCACCGAGGTCTCGTCGTCGCGGTCCTGCAGGCCGTAGGCCCAGGTCATGCCCATGCAGCCGAGACCGACCACACCGACCTCGGGACCCTGCTGACCAAGTGTGGAGGTACGCATCTTCCGGTGCTCCTTCATGTCGCGGATCAACGGCTTCACCCTCTCTCTTGGAGTGCGCTCTAGGTCAAGCCGCCTCCCCGGCGAGCCACTCCCACCAGCCGCCGGCCAGCACGAGGTCGGCGAGGAACCGGTAGCCGCCCGCCCCCGGGTGGGCGCCGTCGCCACCGCCGGCCTCGGCGGCCCAGACCGGATCCGCGGCGACCGCGGCCGTCACGTCGACGAACGGCACGCCGCGTGCGGCACAGAGCACAGCCGTCCTCTCGGCCAGGGTCAGCAGCCGGCCCAGGTGCTCGGCGCCCCAGCCGACCACCGGGGGCGGCCCGACCACCAGGACGCCGAGGCCGCGCTCGCGGGCGCCGTCCAGCAGTGCGGCCAGGTTCTCCAGGCAGCGCTCCGGCGCCACCCGCGGCCGGCCGTCCTCCAGGGTGGTGTCGTTGGCGCCGACCGAGACCACCAGCCGGTTGTCCGCCCCGGGCAGGGTCCGCGCGTCGACCTCCGGCCAGATCCGGCGCAGCACGTCGGCCGAGGTGTTGCGCCGGATGCCCAGGTTGAAGGCCGTGAGGTCCTCGGGCGGCCCCGCGGCCGCCGCGGTCGCCTGGAGCACCCGGCCGACCCAGCCCCGGAACTCCGGGTCGCCGACGCCCTGGGTGAAGGAGTCCCCGATGAAACAGATGCGCAAGTCCTTGATCATCGGGTCACCGTAGGGGGGCGGCCGGCCGCGGCGCGGATCTTTTCACAGGGCGGACTCCCCCGTCCCCGTACGCCGACAGCCGGAGCCTTAAACCGTTCCTAAAACCTTCCCAGCAGCCCCCTCTGATGTGCCGTAGGTGCTTGACGTGCACAGCTGGTCTAGTCCAGTTTGAAGCTGCACCGCGCACCTCCCCGCACCGGACCACACCCCCGCCCGCCCCCGCCCGCGCCCCCTCGCGAGGCGGCGGCCGGCCGTCCCGAGAGGCACCCCACATGCCACGCGCGCCCCACGACACCCCCGCGCCCGAAACCCCCGCGCCCGACGCCGCCGCGGCCGGCGCCCCCGCCCGGCACCGCCGCCCCGCGGGCCGGGTCAAACTGCTCAGCCTCGCCGCCGCCACCGCACTGGCCGCCGGCGGGCTCGCCACCCTTGCCGGGAGCGCCGGCGCGGCCGACGGCAACCTGCTCGTCAACGCCGGTTTCGAGAGCGGCTCACCCGCCCCGTGGAGCTGTTCCGGCAGCACCGGCTCGGTCGTCAACTCGGGTGCGCACAGCGGCTCCTACGCGCTGAAGGGCGCCGCCGGCAGCAGCGACACCGCGCAGTGCGGCCAGAGCGTCACCGTGCAGCCCAACACCAGGTACACGCTGAGCGCCTGGGTCCAGGGCCAGTACGTCTACCTCGGCGCCACCGGCAGCGGTGTCACCGACCCGGCCGTCTGGACTCCCGGCGGCGCCGCCTGGCAGCAGCTGTCCACCACGTTCACCACCGGACCGGCCACCACCAGCGTCACCGTCTACCTGCACGGCTGGTACGGGCAGGGCGCCTACCTGGCCGACGACGTCACGCTCACCGGTCCCGGCGGCAACCCGTCCACCCCGCCGCCGACTTCGGGCACGCCGACGCCCACCGGCACACCCACCGGCACGGGGACGCCCACCACGCCGCCGCCGAACGTCGCCGTCCCGGTGGCCCCGTACATCGACATGGGCGCGTGGCCCACGCCGTCCCTGCCCGCGATGGCCACGGCCGGCGACCTGAAGTCCTTCACCATGGGCTTCGTCACCGGCGTCGGCTGCAAGGCCAGCTGGTTCAACGCCTACGACCCGCGCACCGGTTGGGCCAAGGACCAGGTGGACGCACTGCGGGCGGCCGGCGGCGACGTCAAGGTCTCCTTCGGCGGTGCCAGCGGCACCGAACTCGCCGCCGCCTGCACCACGGTGGACTCGCTGTTCGCCGAGTACGACGCCGTGGTCAAGGCGTACAACCTGCGCTACGTCGACTTCGACATCGAGGGCGCGGCGATCGCGGACACCGCCGCCAACGACCGCCGCTCGGCCGCGCTCGCCAAGCTGCAGAAGGCCAACCCGGGCCTGAAGGTCTCGTTCACGCTGCCGGTGCTGCCCGAGGGCCTGACCAGCGAGGGCGTCGCGATCGTGAAGTCCGCCCGGGACGCCGGCGTGGCCGTCGACCTGGTGAACATCATGGCGATGGACTACTACCGCAGCGGCGCCGACTACGGCGACGCGGCGGTCCAGGCGGCGCAGTCGCTGTACGGCCAGCTCAAGACGCTCTACCCGGCGAAGGGCGACGCGCAGCTCTGGGCCATGGTCGGCGTCACGCCGATGATCGGCGAGAACGACGACCACCAGGTCTACAACCAGGCGGACGCCCAGCAGCTGGTCGCCTTCGCCAAGCAGCACCACCTCGGCGAGCTGGCCTTCTGGGACGCCACCCGGGACGCCAACGCCTGCACCGGGGCGCTGTTCAAGTGCACCAACATCCCGCAGCAGCCGTACGAGTTCGCGAAGATCTTCGCCCAGTACGGCGGCTGAGCCGCGGTGCCGGCGGCCCCCGCCCGTCGAAGGGTCAGGGGGTCGCCAGCACCACCCGCGAGCGGTCGGCCGCGAGCCGCAGCGCGAAGCCGGCCATCGCGGTGCCCATCAGGTAGCGGTGCACCCGCTGCCAGAGCGGACGGCGGGCGAAGAACGAGGACACCGAACCGGCCGTCAGCACGAACACCGCGTTGCCGGCGATGCCGACCGCGATCTGCGTCAGGCCCAGCAGCAGGCTCTGGACGGCGACGTGGCCGCGCTCGGGCTGGACGAACTGCGGCAGCAGCGAGACGTAGAGGATCGCGATCTTGGGGTTCAGCAGGCAGGTCAGCAGACCCATGCCGAAGAGCCGGCCCGGCCGGTCGGCGGCCAGCTCCTGCGGCGCGAAGGCCGAACTGCCGCCCGGGCGGACGGCCTTCCACGCCAGCCAGAGCAGGTAGCCGGCGCCGGCGAACTTCATCGTCAGGTAGATCTCCGGCACCAGTGCGAACACCGTCGCGATGCCGGCCGTCGCCGCGAACAGGTAGGCCAGGAAGCCGACGAGGACGCCCGCCAACGAGATGAGCCCGGCCCGGCGGCCCTGGGTGACCGAGCGGGAGACCAGGTAGATCATGTTCGGACCCGGGATCAGCACCATCCCCAGCTCCACCGCCGCGATTCCGGCCACCGCACTGAGGCTCACCATCGTGCTCTCCCTGTTCCCCGCTCTGGTCGCGGCACATCACTCCGCGATCAAGGCCCTCATCCTACGAATAATGTGATCACACTCCTGGGGCGCGGCCGGTACAGTCCTCCCCACTGCCCGGGCGTCGCACATCGGCAGGCGCCCCGCCCCGCTCGGGCGTACAGCCGGTTCGAGTCCGACGGGGCCACCGAGCCACCACGGCACAGCACAGCACAGCACAGGGGGACGGACATGGCGCTCCGGAGCGACGGGAACCCATCGGCCGACGTGGTCACCGCCGAGGAACTGGCCGCCTTCAGCCGCACGCTCGGACGCCTGCGCGCCCTCCCCGCCGGCGACCGCGTCCGGCGGCACGCCGAACGGCAGTTGGAGTCCTTCGTCCGCGAGAGCCGCAAGCGCCGCCGCCAGAGCGCCAAGGACGAGGCCCGGAAGACCGACGCCGAGCTGATCGCCGCCACCGCGACCGGGGCCCGCGACCGGCGCGAGGACGCGCCGCTGGCCGGGCGTCCGACCGGCGCCCCGCTCGGCGAACTCCTACTCGGCCGCCGGTGCTACGTCTGCAAGCAGCCCTACCGCCAGGTGGACGCCTTCTACCACTCGCTCTGCCCGGTCTGCGCCGCCGACAACACCGCCCGCCGCGCCCTCACCACCGACCTGCGCGGACGCCGTGCGCTGCTCACCGGCGGCCGGGTCAAGATCGGCTTCCAGCTCGCCCTGATGATGCTGCGCGACGGCGCCGAACTGATCGTCACCAGCCGGTTCCCGCACGACACCGTCCGCCGGTTCCGTGCCGCACCGGGCTCCGCCGACTGGTGGAGCCGCCTCACGGTGGTCGGCATCGACCTGCGCGACCCGCGCCAGGTGCTCGGTCTCACCGATCACCTCCGTGCCGACGGGCGCCCGTTGGACATCCTGGTCAACAACGCCGCGCAGACCCTGCGCCGCCCGCCCGGGTCGTACGCGCTGCTGGCCGCCGGCGAGCAGTCCGCCCTGCCGGCCGCCTCGGCCGCCGCGGTGACGCACGCACCCGGGTTCCGGCCGATGCCGGCCCTCGCCCCGGCCTGGCCGGCCGCCGAACTCGACGCCTCACCCGCCGCGTTGACGGCCGAGGTGTTGCCCGACACCGCCGACGAGGCCGGGCTGCTGCCCGACCTCGCCCCCGCCAACTCCTGGTCCGTCCGGCTCGGCCGGCTCGACCCCGGCGAGGTGCTGGAGACCCAGCTCGTCAACGCCCTCGCCCCTGCGCTGCTCTGCGACCGGCTGCTCCCGCTGCTGCTGGCCTCCCCCAACCCCCGCCGCTACATCGTCAACGTCACCGCGGTGGAGGGCCGGTTCGCCGTCCGCAACAAGACCGCCGGTCACCCGCACACCAACATGGCCAAGGCAGCCCTCAACATGCTCACCCGCACCAGCGCCGATGAACTCGCCCTCCAGGACGTCCACATGTGCGCCGTCGACACCGGCTGGATCACCGACGAGAACCCGGCCCCCAAGAAGGCCCGCCTCTGCGCCGACGGCTTCCGGACCCCGCTCGACATCGTCGACGGCGCCGCCCGCGTCTACGACCCGATCGTCCGCGGCGAGGCCGGCGCACCGGTGTCGGGCGTCTTCCTCAAGGACTACCGCGAGGCGGCCTGGTGAGCCCCGCACCTCACACGCGGTCCTGCTGACCGCACCCCTGGGCAGAGCGGGCCGGCATCCCAACAATGGGCATGTCATAAGCTCGTCCCGTCCCACTCTTCACACCCAACGGGGGTACCGATCCATGTCCCTGAACACCCGTACGCCGATGAGCAGGCGCACCCTCGGCCGCACCGCCCTGCTCGGCGCCCTCGCCGCCGCCGGGCTGGGCACGGGCATGCCGCACGCCTCGGCGGCCACCGTCCCGGCCGGATCGGACTGGATGGGCGCCGTCGACCCGCAGACCTCCCTCGCGCGACTCACCCTCCCCGGCACGCACGACTCCTGCTCGCTCCACGGAGGAGGACTGGCGCAGACTCAGACGCTCTCGCTGCCCGACCAGTTGGCGATGGGCGTCCGCTTCCTCGACATCCGGTGCCGTGCCATCGACGGCGTCTTCGCGATCCACCACGGGCCGGTCTTCCAGAAGATCTTCTTCGGCGACGTCCTCAACCAGTGCCAGGCCTTCCTCGCCGCACACCCCGGCGAGACCCTGGTGATGCGGGTCAAGCAGGAGTACTCCACCGTCTCCGACGCCGAGTTCGGCGCCCTCTTCGCCGACTACCTGCGCCGCTGGCCGGGCCTGGTCCGGACCGAGGACGGGATCCCGCGCCTGGGCGAGGTGCGCGGCCGGATCGTCCTGATAGCCGACAACTCAGGCCTGCCCGGCCTCCGTTGGGGCGGCCCGCACACCGACATCGAGGACGACTACGAGATCGGCACCATCTTCGACCTCAACTCCCGGAAGTGGCCGGAGGTTTCCGCCCACCTGGACGCCGCCCGCACCGCCACCGACCCGCAGCGGCTCTTCCTCACCTTCACCTCCTGCACCGGCTGGGGCCTCTGGCCGCGCCAGGCCGCCGACGCCATCGCGCCCAAGCTGAGCGGCTACCTCGCAGCGCTCGACCGGTCCGCCCGGCCGGTGCTGGGCACCGTCCCGATGGACTTCGTCACGGCCGGTCCGGTGCGCTCGCTCTACGCGCTGAACTTCGGCGCCTGACCCTCCCGGGCCCGCCCCGCGGCGTGAGAACATCGCCTGATGCGCAGACTGACGGTGCTGGGTACGTGCGGGGCCTGGCCGGAGGCCGGGCGGGGTGCCAGCGGCTTCCTGCTGGAGTACGACGGGTTCCGCGTCGTGCTGGACCTCGGCTACGCGACGCTCCCCCGGCTGCTGGAGCACGCGCCCGCCGGGGACGTCGACGCGGTGGTCGTCACCCATGAACACCCCGACCACTGCGCCGACCTCAGCGCCCTCTGCCGCGCCCGCTACTTCGCGCAGCCGCGCGGTCCCCGCGTGCCGTTGTACTGCCCGCCCGGGGTCGTCGGGCGGGTCCAGGCGATGGAGCCGACCGAGGACCTGCACGAGGTCTTCGACGTGCACGAGCTCCCGGGGAACCACCGCGTGGGACCGTTCGCCCTCGATGCGGCCCTGCTGCCGCACCACGTCCCGCACGCCGGCGTCCGGTTGGCCGCCCCCGGCCTGACGCTCGCCTACAGCGGCGACGCCGGCCCGGACGAGGCGCTCGCCCGGCTGGCGGCGGACGCGGACCTGTTCATCGCCGGCGCCACCCTCCAGGGCACCGGGCCCGGGAACGACGACCCCTGTCTGATGAGCGCCGCGACGGCCGGCACCTGGGCGGCCCGGGCCGGCGCCCGGCGGCTGCTGCTCACGCACTTCTGGCCCGGCAGCGACCGCGCGCGCTCGGCCTCGGAGGCCGGGAGCACCTTCACCGGCGAGATCGTCACCGCAGACGAGGGGCTGCTGGTCGCCCTCTAGGCGGGTCCTCCCGGCGTACTCCCGGCGCGGTGGCAACCGGCCCGCGAGGGGTGCTCGGCGAACCCCACGTGCGCTGGACCCCACGTGCACCGGACCCCACGTACGCCGGACCCCACGTACGCCGGACCCCACGTACGCCGGACCCCACGTACGCCGGACCCCACGTACGCCGGACTGCTACGTGCACCAGAACAGGAACGGCGTGCAGGTCGGCGTGGGCTTCGGTGTGCTGGTGGCCGAGGGCCGCGGGGTGGTCGTCGGGGCCGTGCTCGGCACCGGCTGGGCCGGCGGGGCGGGCGCCGGTTCCGCGGCGCCGGTGGTCGCCGGGGCCGGCGGCGCGCCGGCTTTGGCGGAGGCGGAGGCGGAGGCCGCCGGTGCGGAGGCCGTGGTCGTGGTGGGCCCGGCCGGGCGGGAGCTGGTGCGTGTGGCGGTCGGCACGGCCCGGGTGCTGGTCGCGGCCGGTGCGGCCGGGGGCGTGGTGGGGGCCTGGGACGCTCCGCTCTGCGGCTCCGCCGTGGCCGGCCGGCCCGCGCCCGGGGCCGGCGGCGGGGTCTCCTCGCCGTTCGCGGCCAGGGCCGCCACGCCGAGGCCCGCGACGGCCAGGCCCACGACCGACAGCACGAGCACGCCAGGACGCCGGCCGGACCGACGCGCGGTGCGCCGCTGGGCGGACCGTCCGGCCGGCCGCCCGGAGAACGGGGGCGACGGCTCGGCGAGCGCCGGACGCGGTGCGACCGGGGTGTCCGGGACGCCGGTCGGTGTGTCCCCGGCGCCCGCGGGGGTGCCGCAACCGGGACAGGCGAGGGCGCCGTTCAGGTGGCGGCGGCAGGGTGCGCAGTAGTCCATGTGATCTTCCCGTGCTGCCGGGGTGGCCGGCACACGCCGGTGGTCGTCGGCCGGCTCCGCGCACGTCGTCGTGCGCATGCGGAGCCTAGGCAGCCCGCCTGTGGGGATTCCACACCTCACGGTGAGGCTTCTGAAAAGATGCCGTGTCGCCGCGCGCGCCGGGCCCGGACGTGGTGCCTGCGATCGCCCGGCGCGCCCGCCCCCTCCGCCCCGGCCCGCGTCAGCGCAGCCGGAACATCTGGACCGGCGCCCAGGTGTCGTGCCCCCAGTCCGACACCCGCAGCAGGCGGTCGCCGTCCAGGTGGAACCGGCCCTCGGTGCCGACCTGGAAGGTGGTCAGCCTGCGCACGGCCGACACCCGTCCGGTGGCTCCGTCCAGGACGTGGAGGTGCACGGTGCCGTCCGCCTCGCCGGACGGGGCGACCCACTTGCTCAGGACGAGGACGGAGCCCTCGACGCGGAACAGGCCGGTGATCCTCTCCTTGGACCGCCAGGTCCAGCGCACACCGCCGCCGGCCCGGGCGAACGCCGTCAGGTGGTCGTACGCCCCGGGGCCGGGACGGGTCGGGACGACGACGACCTCCTCCGTCGCCACCACGGGCCGGTCCGCCCCGATTCCGACCCGGCCGAGCACCAGCTCGCCGTGCCCGCCGACGGCGGGGATCCGCGCGGTGACCTCTCCCCGGTCGTCGAGGACGAACAGCGTCGGCTCCGAGGCGCGCAACCCCTTGCCCTCGACCAGCAGGACCGGCGGGTCCTGGTGCGCGACGTGCACGTCGGCGACCCGGCCGTCGAAGGGGAGGTCCGTCGCCGGGCCGGTGCTTCCCTCGGCGGCGCCGATCCGGCGCACGGTGGCCCGACCGCCCACGACCACGACCTGGACGAGGCCGGTCCCGGCCGTGGCCAGCCGGCCGGCCGTGCCCTTGCCGGCCGGGGGCGGCGTCCAGACCGGCCGCCCGCTGCGCAGGTCGCGGGCCACCAGGTGACGGTCGCTCAGCACCACCGCCCGGCCCGGGACCGCGGCCACCATGCCCGCCATCGGTTCGTCGTACTCGGAGTAGTACCGCCGGTCGTCGAACTCGGGCTCGAACGACCACAGGGCCTCACCACTGCGGACCTCGAAGGCGGTGACCGTGATGCGGCCCAGCCGACCGTCGTCCTCGTCCGCGTGGACCGCTAGCCCGACGCCGTCCGCCACCTGGTCGCTCATCGCGACCAGCACGCCCCGACGCGGTACGGTCCAGCTCCAGCCGGGCCTCCCGGTCTCGGTCGCGAAGCCGTGCAGCCCCTCCAGGGAGCCCCGGACCACCAGACCGGGGACGCACCAACTGCCCTTCCCGCCATGCCCCTTACCGGGTCGTCCGGGCGCCTCCCAGGCCGGCTTCTGCTGCCACAGCCGCCGGCGGCGAAGCCCGTGGACCACCTCGCCGGAGCGATCGGCCTCGACCCCCGGTCCGGTGCCCGTTCCTGGCGCGGTGGCGTCTGCGGTGCCCGTGGCGTCTGCCGTGTCCGTGGCGTCTGCGACGTCCGTGGTGCGGTCCGACGGCATGGTTCCCCCCTGGTGTTCGGCAGGCGTCATGCTAGGGCCCCGCCCCGGTAGCGGGTACGGCTCGGCGGCGAAAGCCCCGCGCCCGCCCCCGCTACGCCCCGCCCGCGCGCAGCGAACGCGCGCCCGCCCGGGCGAACGGGCCGGCCAGCAGGCCCAGCGCCGCGCCGAGGGCGAGGCCGAGCAGGTTGTCCGCGACGTCCTGCATGTCGCAGGCCCGGCCGATGGCGGGCACCGCGTACTGGGCGAGCTCCACCACGAACGGCAGCGCGACCGCGACCGCCAGGACGGCCACCACCCGGGGCTTGGTGCCGGCGAGGGCGGCGGCGAGGCCGATCGGCAGGAACACCAGGATGTTCAGGTCGGCCTGGCGCGAGGTCATCCACTCGCCCGGCGGGCGCAGCCGCGCGCCGGTCAGGGTGCAGTGCCGGACGGCGAACCGGGAGTACTCCCAGAACGGTCCCTGCGTGTCAGGGAGCAGCGAGAGCGTCACCACCCCGCCCAGTGCGAGCAGCAGCACGAACGCCAC
This sequence comes from Kitasatospora sp. RG8, assembly GCF_017813315.1. Lineage (NCBI taxonomy): Bacteria > Bacillati > Actinomycetota > Actinomycetes > Kitasatosporales > Streptomycetaceae > Kitasatospora > Kitasatospora sp. RG8. The sequence continues at coordinate 40,117 of NZ_JAGIYX010000018.1, read as the reverse complement.
CGCCCAGTGGGCCCGCAGCAGTCGCCCCACCGGCCGGTTCAGCAGGGCGGCCGGCACCAGCGAGCAGAGCAGCCCGGGCCAGAACATCGGCATCGTGCCGAGGACAGCTGTGATCACGCCAGAACGGACGCGTCGGACTGCTGCCCGGTTCTCCGTCCCGGCGGAAAGGACGCGGGGGCCGCCTCGACTCCGGCCGCGCCCCCTCCCACCACCCGCCGGCCGCACTCCCCGCCGGCCGTACACCCCACCGCCACCCGCCGTCCGCCGGCCGCGCCGACCGTGCCGGGCCGGTGCCCGGACCCCCGTACCGGGCACCGGCGTCGGACCCATCCTGGCCGCCGGACCGGGCCCCCGGCCAAGGGTTTCGGCGCTCGCCTAAACCCCCTGCTGGACGCGGTGCACACCCTGCGGGAGACTCAACGGAACTGCTGGGGAGGGCCGTTGCTCCGTATCCACTTCACCGCCGATGATCTCGCCCGGGTCCGGGTCGCCCCGACCCTCGGCCCCCTGAGCGAGGCCTTCCTCGGCCTGCACCAGCTCACCGGCCGGAACGGCTGCCCGCAGTTCCGGCCCTGGCGCCGGCTGTTCTCCCGGACGCTCGGCGACGGCCTCCGGCCCCTGGCCTCGCTCAGCCCCCATCTGGACATCGGCACGCTCACCAAGCGGGACACCACCGTCGAGGGCGGGCTCGACCACCTGCTCGGCACCCCCGACCGGACGTTCCGGCTGGAGGTCGCCCACATCGCCACCGCCCGCACCGATCCCCGCTGGCACACCGCCCTCCAGCAGGGCGACCTGCCCGCCCGCCGTCTGCTGGCGGACTCGCTGGCGGCCTGCCACGACCTCACCGTCGGCCCGCACTGGGGCCGGCTGCGCGCCCGGCTGGACGCGGTCCGGGCCGAGTACGGGCGCACCCTGGTGGACGGCGGCGTCGAGCAGTTGCTGGCCACCGCCCACCCGCAGCGGATCCGCTGGCGGGCCCCGGTCCTGGAGGTCGACTACCCCAGGGACGGCGAGGTCCACCTCGAAGGCCGGGGGCTGGTCCTGGCCCCGGTGGTCTTCCTCCCCGATCCTCCCGTGCTGCTCACCGACGGCCAGGACCCGCAGGCGCCGCCCACCCTCGCCATCCCGGCCGTCCGCGACGTCCTGACCGCCGCCGCCCTGTGGAGCGAGGAGGGCAACGGCCCCGGACGCCACTCGCTCAACGCCCTGCTCGGCCGGACCAGGGCCGCCGCCCTGGACGCGGTCTCGGCGGGCTGCACCACCACCGAGCTGGCCCTCCGGCTCAACGTCTCGCCCGCCTCCGCCAGCCAGCACGCCACCGTGCTGCGCAACGCGAACCTCATCACCACCCAGCGCCGCGGCGGCGCCGTCCTGCACACCATCACGCCGCTCGGCATCGACCTGCTCAACCGCACCACCACCGCCCGCGCCCCGGAGCGGGCCGCCCAGGTGTAACGGGCCGCCCCGGTGTAGCGGGCTCCGCCGGGCAGGCGCGCCGCCCGGCGAGGCGCCAAGGCCCCCGCGCCGGCGGCGTGTCCGGTGCCGCCGCGGTTCGACCACGGCCCGGACGCCGGCCGACCGGTGCCCGGGCCGCCCGCCCCCGGGGCCGGGCCGACTCCGCTTCCCCTCGGCCCGACTCCCTCCCCCCGTCCCAACTCCCTTTCCCTGCAGCACATATCGCATGACAATCGGCTATCTCGCTCGATCGAGCGAACAATCCGGTGTATCCGGATTTCCGCCGCCGGATGGGGGAACATCAGCACGTCCGCGCCCGAACGAACCAACGTCCGGGCGGTACCGAATCCGGCCACTTGGATCAGCCCGTGACTACCTCCGCCCCCGTGTGGGACTGCCCCTTCAACCACACCGAAGGCCTGGAGTTCGACCCCCTCCTCAAGCAACTGCTGCTCGCCGAGGAGCGGATCACCAGAATCCGGCTGCCGCACGGTGAGGGCGAGGCCTGGCTGGCCACCCGGTACGAGGACGTCCGCGTCGTCACCACCGACCGGCGGTTCAGCCGCGCGGCCGGAATCGGCCGGGACCTCCCCCGGATGACCCCCGCCCCGATCGCCCAGGCCGAGGCGATCAACCTGATGGACCCGCCCGCCCACAACCGGCTGCGCCGGCTCGTCGCCAAGGGCTTCACCAACCGCCAGGTCGAGCGGATGCGCCCGAAGACGCAGCGGATCGTCGACGGGTACCTGGACGACATGGAGGAGCACGGCTCCCCCGCCGACCTCGTCCACCACCTCTCCGGCCGGCTCCCCATGACCACCATCTGCGAGATGCTCGACATCCCCGAGCAGGACCGCGCCGGGCTGCGCGGGCACGCCGTCGCGATGATGACCATGGGTCCCGGCAGCGGCGACGGCCAGGAGCGCGCCAAGGCGGCGCTGCGCGCCTACTTCTCCGAGCTGACCGCCGCCCGCCGCCGCGACCCGGGCGAGGACCTGATCAGCGCGCTCGCCACCGCACGGGACGACGAGGAGCTGCTGGACGACCAGGAGCTCGCCGTGATGGCCATGGTCCTGCTGGTCACCGGCCACGACACCAGCACCTACCAGCTCAGCAACATCACCTACACCCTGCTCACCCGCCCCGAGCAGCTCGCCAAGCTCCGCGCCCGGCCGGAGACGCTGCCGCGCGCCCTGGAGGAGCTGCTGCGCTTCATCCCGTTCCGCCAGGGCGTCGGCATCGCCCGGGTCGCCACCGAGGACGTCGAGCTGGGCGGTGTCCTGATCAGGGCCGGCGAGGCCGTGCACGTCTCCTACCTGGCGGCCAACCGCGACCCGGCGGTGTTCGAGCGGCCCGACGAGCTGGACCTCGACCGCGGCACGGCGAACCACATGACCTTCGGCTACGGCACCCACCACTGCGCGGGCGCCCACCTGGCCCGGATGGAGCTCCAGGTCGCCATCGGCACGCTGCTGCGCCGCTTCCCCGGGCTTCGGCTGGCCGTCCCGGCCGCTGAGCTGGACTGGCGGACGGGCTCGATCTGGCGCTACCCGCGCACCCTGCCGGTCGCCTGGTGACCTCCCCGCCGCACCGCCCCGGCGCCCGTCCACCGCACCCGTAGGCCAATGCCCGCGCGGCCGCCGGCCACGCGGGTCACCAGGGGAGACCTCACACCCATGGCAACACTCTGCCGTCCCGCCATCGCCGTACCCGAACACGTCATCACCCTCGACCAGACCCTCGACCTGGCCCGCTCCCTGCACGCCGGCCACCCCCAACTCCCCCTCGCGCTCCGGCTGATCGAGAACACGGGGGTGCGGACCCGGCACCTGGTCCAGCCGATCGACGAGACCCTGCGGCACCCCGGCTTCACCACCCGCAACGCGGTCTACGAGCGCGAGGCCAAGCTCCGCGTCCCCGAGGTGGTCGAACGCGCCCTCGGCCACGCCGAGTTGTCCGCCCGGGACATCGACCTGATCGTCTACGTGTCCTGCACCGGCTTCATGATGCCCTCGCTGACCGCCTGGCTGATCAACACCATGGGCTTCCGCTCCGACACCCGCCAGGTGCCGATCGCCCAGCTCGGCTGTGCGGCCGGCGGCGCCGCGGTCAACCGCGCGCACGACTTCTGCCGCGCCTACCCCGGCGCCAACGTCCTGATCGTGGCCTGCGAGTTCTGCTCGCTCTGCTACCAGCCGACCGACCTCGGCGTCGGCTCGCTGCTCTCCAACGGCCTCTTCGGGGACGCGATCGCCGCCGCGGTGATGCGCGGCCGCGGCGGCACCGGTGTGCACGTCGAGCGCAACGGCTCGCACCTCGTCCCGCACACCGAGGACTGGATCTCCTACGGCGTGAAGGACACCGGCTTCCACTTCCAGCTCGACAAGCGCGTCCCGGGCACCATGGAGATGCTGGCCCCGGCCCTGCGCACGCTCGCCACCGAACACGACTGGGACGTCTCCGGGCTCGGGTTCTACATCGTGCACGCCGGCGGCCCGCGCATCCTGGACGACCTCTGCCACTTCCTGGACCTGGAGCCCGCCGCGTTCCGGTTCAGCCGGGCCACGCTGACCGAGCGCGGCAACATCGCCAGTGCGGTGGTCTTCGACGCGCTGGCCCGCCTCTTCGCGGAGGGGGACGTCGCCGACGGCACCCACGGTCTGATCGCCGGCTTCGGCCCGGGCATCACCGCCGAGATCTCGCTGGGCAGTTGGGTCGGCGCCCCGATCGAGGCGGCCATTCCGCACCGCCCGCGGGTCCTCGACACCGTCGACCGGCAGCCGAAGTTCGGCGTCCCGGCCGTGACCTGACGACCCGGCGGACCAGTCGCCGGGCCTGCGGAACGGCCTGTGGAACAGCCTGCGGAACGCTCTTCGGGACGGGTCGGCGAAGGCCCGGGCGGACTATGATCGGCAGATGACGGACACCACCGAAAGAGCCGGCGGACTGACCGACCTGCCCGCCCGGTTCCCGAAGTTGCACGCGCCGCAGTACTGGGCCTGGGGGCAGTTCGACGCCCGGTTCTCCACCGCGCTGCCGCCGGACGAGCTCGTCACCAACGTCCACCTGGTGGGGTTCACCGCCGAACGCATCGTGCTCTGCCGGGACGACCGCGACCACTGGTTCCTGCCCGGCGGCACCCGGGAGAGCGGTGAGTCGATCGCGTCCTGCCTCGTCCGGGAGCTGAAGGAGGAGGCCGGCGCCCGCCTGCTCGGCGAGCCGGTCTGGCTGGGCGCGCACCGCTGCGTGACCGACAGCCCCGAGCCGTACCGGCCGTGGCAGCCGCACCCCGAGAAGGCCTGGCTCTGGGGCTGGGCCGAGGTCGCGGTGGACTCCGTGCCGACCAATCCGGACGACGGCGAGCAGGTGGTCGAGGTGCGGGCGGTCGAGCCGGCCGAGGCTCAGCGGCTGCTGGTCCGCAGCCACGAGGCCTGGTGGGGCGAGCTGGTCGGGCTCGCCGTCGAGCTGCGGGGGCGGGCCGCCGCGGGCTGAGCCCGCACCCCGGCCGCCACAGGCCGAAGGCGCGCACCCTCACGACGCACGCCCCTCACCACGCCACGCCCCTCACGGCACGCACCACGCCCCCCGGGGCGGCGGACTTGTCGGGGCCGAGGACACACCCGCAGGGGCCGAAGATCACCGGGATGGCCGAACAACGCGGCGCATTGTCCGATATGCGGTGATATGACTCTTTTGAACTCGGGTCTGCACCGACGGGAGCGTCATGGACAACTATCCGCTTCTCAACATCTTCTGGACGATGCTGGAGCTGTTCCTCTGGATCCTCTGGTTCTTCCTGCTGTTCAAGATCATCACCGACATCTTCCGCAGCGAGGACCTCGGCGGCTGGGGCAAGGCCGGCTGGCTGATCCTGGTGATCCTGCTGCCGTTCCTCGGCGTGCTCGTCTACGTGATCGCACGCGGCAGGTCGATGGGCGAGCGCGACGTCGCCCAGGCGCAGAAGAGCGAGGCCGCGTTCAAGGCGTACGTCCGTGACGCCGCCGCCGACACGCCAGGGGCCGGCGGCGCGGGGGGCGGCGGCCGCAGCCACGTGGACGACCTGGCCAAGCTGGCCGACCTCAAGGCCAGCGGCGCCATCAGCGAGGAGGAGTACCAGAAGGCCAAGGAGAAACTCCTGGTCTGACGCGTTCCGGGCGTGACGGACGGCGGCGGGCCGGTGGACGTGCAGTCCACCGGCCCGCCGCCGTCGTACGTCCGCGGGCTCAGCGCCGCCCGGAGCGGCGGCCGCCCTCGGAGCCGGAGCCGCCGCCGGTCAGCCCGGCCCGGCGCAGCGCGTCCGCCATGGCACTGTTGGCCGGCGCGGCCTGGCCGCCCGCGGCGGAGCCACCGCCCGAGCCACCGCCCTGCCCGCGGCGGTCCTGGCGCGGCGGGCGCCCCTGCCGGGCCCCCCGGTCGCCGCCGCGGTCGTTCCCGCGGTCGCCCCGGTCGTTCCCGCGCGGCCCGCCGCGGTCGCCGCCCCGCTCGCGCCCGACCTCGTCGTCCAGCCGCAGGGTCAGCCCGATCCGCTTGCGCGGCACGTCCACGGTCGTCACCCGGACCGTGACGATGTCGCCGGGCTTGACCACCTCGCGCGGGTCCTTGACGAAGGTCTTCGACAGCGCCGAGACGTGCACCAGTCCGTCCTGGTGGACGCCCACGTCCACGAACGCGCCGAAGGCCGCGACGTTGGTGACCACGCCCTCCAGCACCATGCCCACCTCCAGGTCGCCGATCTTGTCGACGCCCTCCTTGAAGGTCGCGGTGCGGAACGCCGGGCGCGGGTCGCGGCCCGGCTTGTCCAGCTCGCCGAGGATGTCGGTGACGGTCGGGATGCCGAAGGTGTCGTCGGCGAAGTCGCCGGGCCGCAGCGCCCGCAGCGCGGTGCCGTTGCCGATCAGCCCGCGCAGCTCCCCGCCGGTCGCGGCCAGGATCCGCCGCACCACCGGGTACGCCTCCGGGTGCACGCTGGACGCGTCCAGCGGGTCGTCGCCGTCCGGGATGCGCAGGAAGCCCGCGCACTGCTCGAAGGCCTTCGGGCCGAGCCGGGCGACGTCCTTGAGCGCCCTGCGGGTGCGGAACGGGCCGTTGGCGTCCCGGTGCGCGACGATGTTGTCGGCGAGCGTCCCGGTGATGCCGGAGACCCGGGTCAGCAGCGGCGCGGAGGCGGTGTTGACGTCCACCCCGACCGCGTTCACGCAGTCCTCGACCACGGCGTCCAGCGAGCGGGAGAGCTTCACCTCGCTCAGGTCGTGCTGGTACTGGCCGACCCCGATCGACTTGGGGTCGATCTTGACCAGCTCGGCCAGCGGGTCCTGGAGGCGGCGGGCGATCGAGACCGCACCGCGGATCGACACGTCCAGCTCCGGCAGCTCCTGCGAGGCGAACGCGGAGGCCGAGTAGACCGAGGCGCCGGCCTCGCTGACCATCGCCTTGGTCAGCTTCAACTCCGGGTGGCGCTTGATGAGGTCCTCGGCGAGCTTGTCGGTCTCCCGGGAGGCGGTGCCGTTGCCGATCGCCACCAGGTCGACGGCGTGCTTCTCCGCCAGCGCCGCCAGGGTGGCGATCGAGGCGTCCCACTTGTTGGCCGGCTGGTGCGGGTAGATCGTGTCGTGCGCGACGACCTTGCCGGTGGCGTCCACGATCGCGACCTTCACGCCCGTCCGGAAGCCCGGGTCCAGGCCCATCGTGGCGCGGGTGCCCGCCGGGGCGGCCAGCAGCAGGTCGCGCAGGTTGGCGGCGAAGACGCGCACCGCCTCGTCCTCGGCCTCCTGGCGCAGCCGGCCGCGCAGGTCGATGCCGAGCCGGACCAGGATCCGCGTCCGCCACGCCCAGCGCACGGTGTCGCCGAGCCACTTGTCGGCCGGGCGGCCGTGGTCGGCGACGCCGAAGCGCGCCGCGATCCGCTGCTCGTAGTCGCTCCCGCCCGGGAGGTCGCCGGCCTCCTCACCGTCGTACGGGGAGAGGTCGAGGTCCAGCACCTCCTCCTTCTCGCCGCGCAGCATCGCCAGGATCCGGTGCGAGGGGAGCCTGGTGTAGGGCTCGGCGAAGTCGAAGTAGTCGGCGAACTTGGCGCCTTCCTGCTCCTTGCCGTCCCGGACGGTGGCGACCAGCCGGCCCCGCGTCCACATCCGCTCGCGCAGCGAGCCCACCAGGTCCGCGTCCTCGCCGAACCGTTCGACCAGGATCGACCGGGCCCCCTCCAGCGCGGCGGCCGCGTCCGCCACCGACTCGTTCAGGTACGCCGCGGCGAGCGCGGCCGGATCCTGCGCCGGGTCGGCGAGGAGCGTGTCGGCCAGCGGCTCCAGGCCGGCCTCACGGGCGATCTGCGCCTTGGTGCGCCGCTTCGGCTTGTACGGCAGGTAGATGTCCTCCAGCCGCGCCTTCGAATCGGCGGCCAGGATCTGCGCGCGCAGCGCGTCGTCCAGCTTGCCCTGCGACTCGATCGACTCCAGGACGGCGGTGCGGCGCTCCTCCAACTCGCGCAGGTAGCGCAGCCGCTCCTCCAGCGTGCGCAGTTGCGTGTCGTCGAGCGAGCCGGTGACCTCCTTGCGGTACCGGGCCACGAACGGCACGGTCGCCCCGCCGTCCAGCAGCTCGACCGCCGCCTTCACCTGCCCGTCGCGAACGCCCAGCTCCTCGGCGATCTTCCGCTCGATCGCCTGCTGGGCCTGCTTGGCCGCCTGTTCGACTGGCGTGGTCACTGAGCCGGTCACCTTCTCCAGAGTTGCTGTCCCCGTATGTCCCTGCATTCTGGCACTGCCCGGTGACGGCTCCCGGCCGCGCCCGTGCCCGCCGGGCGTGGCGCGGGCCGCCGTTCACTCGTCGACGGTCGGTGACGGGCGGCCGTCGTCGGCGATCCGGATCAGGTGGGTCCGTCCGAGGCCGGTCACCAGGCGCAGTTGGTCCGGCCCGACCCAGACGAGCTCCTTGATGCCGTGGCGGTCGATGTCCGCGACCTGCCAGCGGCGGACGCTGAGGCCCGAGCCGTCGTCGACGTAGACGTAGGAGTACGGGTCCGGTCCGAGCCCGGCCGTCCCCTCCTTGACCACCAGACGGCGGTCGAGCCGGCCCGGTGCCGCCTCGGTGCGGGTCGTCTGGAGTTCGTCCGAGAAGACGCCGGCGAGGAGCCAGAGCGGCACGCTCCCCACGATCAGCGTGAGCACCACGGCACCGAGCGCGCTGCGGAACCAGCCGTGCGAACGCCCGAGGACCAGCGCCACGAAGAGCAGCACCAGTGCCGACGTCCCGAACAGGAGGGGCTCGTCGAGCCACTCGCGCAGGACCAGCAGCCCGCCCGAGCGTGCGTTCACCCGGCCCACCACGGCGGCACCGGCCAGCGTGGCCGATCCCCCGAGCGACCCCGACATGACCCAACGGTCCCATCCGATCGTCATGTCACCACTCAATCATGTTCGAAATTCACCCAACTCGCCGCTCCACCTGGCGGTACAGTGCCGGGCATGTGCGCTGCCGCTCGGATGCACAACCACCCGCACGACGACGAACCGGACATCGACGCCGCCCTGGTCCGGCGGCTGCTCGCCGCCCAGTTCCCGCAGTGGAGGGGGCTGACGCTCGAACGGGTGCCCTCCGCCGGGACGGACAACGCCATGTTCCGCCTCGGGCCCGAACTCGCCGTCCGGCTGCCCCGGGTGAGCTGGGCCGCCGACAGCGTCGCCCGTGAACAGCAGTGGCTGCCGAAGCTGGCCCCGCACCTGCCGCAGCCGATCCCCGAACCGATCGCCCACGGCCGGCCGGCCTCCGGCTACCCCTGGGAGTGGTCGGTGCTGCGCTGGCGCGGCGGCGCCAACCCGGTCGTCGGCTCGGTCACCGCACCCCTGCGGCTGGCCCAGGACCTCGCCGCGTTCGTCAGCGCGCTGCGTGCGGCCGACCCGGCCGGCGCCCCGTCGTCCTCCCGCGGCGTCCCGCTCGCCACCCGGGACGCCGCTACCCGGGCCGCGATCGGCCGGCTGACCGGGACGATCGACACCAGAGCGGCAACCGCCCTCTGGGACAAGGCCCTTCAGCTCCCCGAACCCACCGCCCGGCCATCCTGGATGCACGGCGACCTCTCCCCCGGCAACGTCCTGCTGGCCGACCAACACCTCGTCTCCGTCATCGACTTCGGCCTGATGGGTGTCGGCGACCCGACCGCGGACCTCATCGTCGCCTGGAACCTCCTCCCCGCCCCCGCCCGCCCCGTCTTCCGCTCCGCGCTCGCCGTCGACGACGCCACCTGGGAACGCGGCCGCGCCTGGGCGCTCTCCATCGCCCTGATCCAGCTCCCCTACTACCGCAGCACCAACCCCTCACTGGCCGCCAACTCCCGCCACGTCATCCGCGAGGTGCTGGCCGACCGCAGCGTCTGAGGATCACGGTCGGGGAGCCCCCCGGAGGGCGGTTCCCCGGCCGGCCGGCTCACGTGCCCGCACTTCGACGCCTATGCCGACGCCCGCGTCGGCGTCTCCGCCGTGGCCTCTGCCGGCGTCACTGCCGATGCTTCCGGCATCTCCGCCGCTGCCGACGTGGCGGTGATCAGCCGGGCCAAGGACTGGGCCGTCCTGCTCAGTCTCTCCCTCATCGGCATCGGCCAGGCATGGGAACGCGGCCTGGCCGGCGGGCAGCCGCACTGGGGACGGGCGGGGCGGGAGGCGCTGGACCGCGTCCTGGCCGCCTGACCGGCGCCCGCCCCTCAGCCCAAGGCCGCGCGCGCCTCGTCCACCGACCGCAGGACGGCCCTCGCGTCGGCTCCTGCCGCGAGGGCGGCCGCCTCGTCCAGCAGCGCGAGCGCGTCACCGGGACGCCCCTCGGCGGCGGTGAGGTACGCGAGCCCGACCAGGTTGGCGGCGACGCCCGCGGCGAAGCCGAGGTCGCGCCGCAGCCGGGTGGACTCCTCCAACAGGGCGCGGGCGTCCGCCAGTTCGCCGGCCATGTGGGCGGCGATGCCGAGGTGGCGCAGGGCGTAGGAGAGCGTGCGGTTCTCGCCCGCCGCGGTCGCGAGCTCGCGCGAGCGGTGGAGGGCGGGGAGGGCGGAGTCGTGGTCGCCCTGGACCACCTGGTGGTAGACGCCGGTCCAGAACTCCGCCTCGGCCTCGCCCGGCTGGTCACCGAGGGCGTGGTAGAGCCGGGCGGCCCGCTCGAAGAACACCAACTCGTCCGTGTCGGCGGTGCCTTCCTGAAGGTGGCGGGCGTGGAGAACACGGCCCCGGGCGAGCGAAAGGTCCGCCTCGACGGCGTCCAGCTCGCGTCCGGCGACCGGAAGGGCCTCCGTCTCGCCGCCGAAGGTGGCACGGTCGCAGAGCAGTTGGGCCCGTTCGATTCGTTCGTCCATGGCCCTGAGCCCATGTCGCCGAGCACGGCGGCGGGTCGCAGCCCCGGGCGGTGCGCAGGGAGCGTACCGCCCGGGGGCGCCGACCGTCAGAACAGCGCGTCGGCGAGCCGGTCGACCTGGGCGGCATCCGAGGCCCAGCAGTACAGCACCACCTCGTCGGCCCCGATCCCGCGGTATCCCTCCACCGCGGCCCGGATCGCCTCCGGCGTCGTGAGCAGGCTGTTGGCCATGTACTCGGCGCGGCCGGTGAAGGCGTAGTAGTCGTGGAGGTTGCGGCGGGCGCTCTCGCACGTGGCCTCCGGGCCGAGTGCCACCGACGCCTGGGCGACGAGCCGCGGCCGGCCGGGGCGCTCGTGCCGCTCCCAGGCCGCCTCGACCTGCCGGTACAGGCCGTCCATGGTCTGCGGCGGCAGCGCCGCGCCGAGGAAGCCGTCCCCGAACCGGCCGACCCGCTCGATCGCCGCCGGCGCGAACCCGCCGAACAGCACCTCGGGGCCGCCCGGCGTCGCGGGAGCGGGCCCGATCGGGCCGACCCCCTCGCCGTACGGCGCACCGGACCAGGCCCGGCGCAGCAGTTCCATCTGCTCGTCGAGCCTGCGGCCGCGACGGCGGAGGTCGATGCCGGCGGCCAGGCAGTCGTCCTCGCGTCCGCCGATGCCGATGCCGAGCGTGAACCGCCCGCCGGAGAGCCGGTCGAGGGTCGCGGTCTGCTTGGCCAGCAGGGCGGTGTTGTGGTGCGGTGCGATCAGCACCTCCGTCTGGACCCGGATGCGGGACGTCGCTCCGGCCAGCGTGGCGAGCGCGACCAGCGGCTCGGGGTTGTCGTACACCAGCCGGTCGAGCAGGCCGATCGTGCTGAACGGGCCCGCGTCGGCCTGCCGGGCCCAGGTCAGGAGCTGGGCGGGGTCGTCAACGGGAAGGCCAAGGCCGATCTTCATGGGGGGAAACCTCCGGAGGGCATGCCGAATCTGCGTGCCGCCCCTCCGTAGCACCGCGCGCTGTGCGCGGGCCTGCTCCCGTTCTGCGGCTTTCGTTCCAGAGAGCGTTCATCTCGTCAGAGTGGCACCACCGTACGCATGTTGACCGGCGTCGGGCAACCCGTTTTCCGGAGCGAGGAGCCGGGCGTGGCGCCTGCGCCGGTCCGACGACCACGCCGGGGGCCGACGAAGGATGCGCTCGATAGGGTGCGGGCATGACACGCCACATCGCCTTCGACGCACTCTGCAACTTCCGTGACCTGGGCGGCTATTCGACAGCTGACGGTCTTTCGACGCGCTGGGGACTGCTCTACCGGTCGGACTCGCTCGGGAAGCTCTCCTCCTCCGCCGACCTGGAGCGGTTCCGGGAACTCGGCATCGGGACCGTGATCGACCTGCGCTACCCGTGGGAGATCGCCCGCCGGGGGCGGATCGCCGAGCTGGACGGGGTGGCCTACCACAACCTCTCGATCGAGCACCGGCCGTACGACCAGGCCGAGATCGACCCGGGGCTGGACCCCTGGCGCTACCTGGCCGACCGGTTCGCCGAGGTGGCCGAGGACGGGGTGGTGGAGATCCGGGAGGTGCTGGAGTTGATCGCCACGGCCGACCGGCCGGTGGTGTTCCACTGCGCCTCGGGCAAGGACCGCACGGGGCTGATCGCCGCACTGGTGCTGACCCTGCTCGGGGTCTCCGAGGACGACGTGGCCGCGGACTTCGCGCTCACCGAGCTGGCCACCCCGCGGCTGGTGGCCGAATGGCACGCCGCCAACCCCGGGCGCGAGCTGCGCTGGCCGGGCTTCGGGCGCGCACCGGAGACGGTGATCCGGCTCGCGCTCGCCGACCTCACCCGGGCCCACGGCTCGGTGCGTGCCTACGCCACCGGCAAGCTCGGCATCGACGAGGGACTGATCGGCGACCTGCGCGCGCGGCTGCTCGCGGAGTAGCCGGCCGCCGGGCCGGGACGGGCCCGGCCGGGGTGCGCCGGCCTCGGCAGGGACGGAACGGTCCGCACGGCCCGACGCGTTGTCACGCCCCCGGCGAAGGTGCCGGCTCCGGGGAGAGCGGCAGCGTGGCGGCGACCCGGAAGCCCGAGCGGTACGGCGTGGCGGTCAGCTCCCCTCCGAACAGCGCGATCCGCTCGGCGAGCCCGATCAGCCCGTGGCCGGTCGACAGCTCCCGCCGGGCCTCGGGCCGGCGGCCGGCGCCGTCGTCCACCACCTCGACCTTCAGGACGTCGGACCAGGTGATCCGCACGGCCGCGCGGCTGCCGGGCCCCGCGTGCTTGGTGACGTTGGTGACGGCCTCCTGCACCAGCCGGTAGGCGGTCAGGTCGAGGCTGTCGTCGAGGCGTACCGGCGTGCCGCTCACCTCCAGGTCGATCACCACCCCCGCCCGCCGGACGTCCTCCAGCAGCGGCGCCAGGTCCGCCAGGCCGTGCCGGACGGCGTGGTCGAGGGGTGCGTCGGCGGTCCGCAGCAGCCGGAGCATCCGGCGCAGTTCGGCCATGGCGCTCCGGCCGAGGTTCTCGATGTGGGTGAGCGCCTCGGCGGTGCCGGCCGGATCGGCGGGCGCCGTGGCCCGGGCGGTCTCGGCCTGGAGGACGATGACGGCCACGGCGTTCGCGACGATGTCGTGCAGCTCGCGGGCGATCCGGGTGCGCTCGGCGGCGACGGCCTGGCGGGCCCGGGCGAGTTCGCGCCGGTCGTGCTCGGCGGCGGCCGCACTGGCCCGGCTCCAGCGTCCGACACCCCAGGCGACGGCCGTCACCGGCAGGTAGAAGGCGAGGTCCACGATGAGCACCGGGGTCGCGTACCCGGGTGGCTGTCCGGACACGGTGTACCAGGTGTCCAGGGAGGCGGGGACGAACGCGAGGGCGAGGGTCGTCAGGGCCGCGGCCCGGCGACACTGGCGGGCCACCGTGTAGAGGGCGATGAGGAGTCCGAAGTACGGCGTGAACCCGAAGTGCGTGCTGATGGTCAGCGCGTCGCCGACGACCGCGACCGCCCAGACGACCGCGAACACCGCGACCGGCCACCGGCGCCGGAAGGTCAGTGCGACGACCTCCGGCAGGGCCAGGGCGATCTGCAGCAGGCGATCCGGCCAGGTCGTCCCCGGCACGACCGGCGTGCCGAAGTAGAACAGCTCCGGGATGACGACCGCCAGCGCCAGTGCGGCGTCCTGGAGGCGCACGGACTGCACCCACCTGCGCTGCCCGGCCCGCACCACGGTGTCCGCCTCCTCGTCAGGGGGTCCCGCCCGGGCGCTTCTCGTCCGGGACGATGCGGACGCAGCAGCTCGTCGAGGGGCAGCAGACCCCCTCGATGAAGATCGCGACATCGGCTGTGGCCGCGGCGAGCCACCAGGCCTCCGGCGGCGGCGCGAGGGCGTCCGGCGGGCGGGCGACCGGATAGCCGAGGTCGGCGTACGCGGCCCACAGGTCACCCCGGTGGCGCAGCACGCTCTCGGTGAGTCCGTCCCGGGTGATGTCCGGGGCGGCCTCGGTGTGCCGCGACGGCCGGACCAGCGGCAGCACGGCGGCGGATGCCCGGATGCCGTCCACGACGAGCGCGGCCAGGTTGAGCCCGGCCGCCGGGATCGTCTCGGCGCCCCCGCCCGGGTCGGGTGATTGGGAGATCCGGACGAGGAACCGCCGCCAGGGGTCGCCGAGCACCACGGGTGGGTCCGGGACCAGGACGGTGGTCGTTCCGGTCAGGAAGCCGTGGGCGAGGATGTCGCCCGGCCTCCCGCCCGGTTCGCGGAGGAGCACCGTGGCACCGACGGAGGGATTCCGGGTCGGTTGGTCGTTCATGGTGGAGGGTTCCCAACTGGGTGTGGGCGTCGGCGAGACCTGGCCGAGGAGTCCGGACCATCGTCACGCGCCCGCCGCTCCACGCCCGGACGAGCGGGCTGTGCGGGTGGGCCGGCTCCGATTCCGGCCCGTTCTCGGGGGACGCCTCCACCGTCACCCCTTCCCGGTCCCGGACGCATGGGCCCCAGGTCCCGGTCACGCCCCCGATACGGCGAGTGACGATCCCGGAGGGCCGCCGGGGCCGGGCGGCGGGCGGCGGCCGGGCCCGGCGTCCTGCTCAGCGCGGGCTCGACTCGGGCTCCACTCGGGCTCGACTGGGGCTCGACTCGGCTCGACTGGGGCTCCACTCGGTCCGCAGGCTCAGCGCGGGCTCAGTGCCACCGTGTGCTCACGGCAGCGTGGCCTCAGCGGCGGGGCTTGCCCTGGCCGGAGCCCGGCTGGGGCTTGCGCGACCGGTGACGCCCGCCCTGGGGCCGACGGGCCGAAGGGGCCGACGCGGCTGCCGTGGCGGGCCAGTGGGCGGGGCGGGTGAGCGTCTCCGGCAGGCGGGTGGTGGCGTCGCCGCGGGCGGCGTTGAGCTGGGCCTGGGTGAGGAAGAGGGCCTCGGTGAGGTCGGCGCCGGTGAGGTTGGCGTCGCGCAGGTCGGCACCGACGAGGTCGGCGAGGCGCAGGTCGGCGCCGGAGAGGTCGGCGGCGACCAGCAGCGCGCCGCGCAGGTTGGCACCGCGCAGGTCCGCCCCGCGCAGGCGGGCGCCGAACAGGTCCGCGCCCCGGTGCTCGCGTCGGCGGGGCACCGCAGCGCGGACGAGTTCGCTCGCCTTGAGCAGCAGCTCGGCCACGGCCTGCCGGTGGGCGGGGACGTCGACCGCGAGGATCTCCTCGGGGGTGCCGGCGGCGAGCCGTTCGGTCTCCGCCAGGGCCCGCCGCAGCTCGGCGTGGACGGGGCGGGCGGGGGCGAAGGTGAGCGCCTCGGTGAGGTACCAGAGCAGCTCGTGGAGCTGGCGTACGACGGGGAACACGTCGAACATCCGCTTCGCGCTCGCCGGCTCCTCCCGCCAGCTCCGGCCGCCGAAGGTGACCTGCGAGACGTGCTGGCCCGCACCGAAACAGTCGTACACGGTGCAGCCCTGGAAGCCCCGGTCGCGCAGTTGGGCGTGGATGCCGCAACTGAAGTCGGTCCGGAGGTTGCGGCACGGGGTGCCGGCCGGCTTGTCGACGGCGAAGTCGGCGCCGGCGGCGAACGGCAGCGCGGCGCAGCACAGCCCGAAGCAGTTCCCGCAGTCGGAGAGCAGGTTCAGCGGCGCGGGCGCGGAGGCGGCCGGGGAATCAGGCGTGGGCTCGGTCACTGTGCTGCTGGTCCTCCGTACTCCGGCGGGACCCGGCCGGTCCGGTCCCCGGTAGAGCGTACCGACACCATCGTCGCGTCCGCGGCGGGCCGGGAACCGGGGGCCGGGTCACGGCGGTCCGTTAGTGTGGTCGGCCGGTGTCGGTGCAAGTCCGGAACGGTCCGGAGCGGATCCGGTGCGGGTCCGGAGCGGAACCGGGGGCACCGGAGACACCCGGAGCAAGCCGATCACGACCCCGGTCGGCAACCGATCAGTGGAGGAAGCAGGCATGTCCCGGCACGACGTGACGGCGTACCCGGACACCGAGGGAACCCAGGGCGCCGAGGGAACCCAGGGCACCGAGGGAACCCGGGGCGCCGAGGGAATCCGGGGCACCGACGGCACCGGGCCCACCAGGGCCGGTGGAGCCGCTGAGGCCACCGAGGCCGGTCCCGCCCGGGCCGGCGACGCTCTCCGCCTCTCCCCCCGGGCCCGCACCGCCGCCCTCACCCTGCTCTGCTTCGCGGTCTGCCTCGGCATCGCCGCCCAGCAGTGGACCACCCTCCAGCTGGGCGGGTTCGACCTGGGCATCTTCGACCAGGGTGTGCGCGGCTACGCGCACTTCGGCTTGCCGGTGTCGTCGCTGAAGAGCTTCCACCACGCGTTCCCCCCGGGCTTCTCCCTCCTCGGCGACCACTTCTCGCCGGTGATCGCGCTGATGGCGCCGCTCTACTGGATCTGGGACGACCCGCGGTCCCTGCTGATCGGCCAGGCCCTCTGCTTCGCCGCCGGGGTGCCGCTGATCCGGCGGGTGGCGGACCGCTGCTTCGCCGACGCAGACCCGCGCACCGCCCGCCGTGCCGCCGACCTGGCGGGGCTCGCGTACGGGCTGGGCTGGCCGCTGCTGGTGGCCTCGCGCGGCGGGTTCCACGAGGTGGCGTTCGCCGTGCCGCTCACCCTGCTGATGCTGGAGCGCGGGATGGCCCGCCGCTACGCCACGGCCGCGCTGGCGGGGCTGCTGCTCTGCTGCACCAAGGAGGACATGGGCCTGGCGGTCGGCGCGTACGGGTTGGTGCTGCTGCTGCGGGCCCGCCGGGACGAGGACCGCGAGCGCCGCCGGCAGAGCGCCCGGTGGGGCACCGGCTTCCTGGTGGGCGGTCCGCTGGCCTCCGCCGCCGCGATCGCCTGGCTGATCCCCGCGATGGGCGGGGCGCCGGGCTACTACTGGAACTACCAGTCGCTGGGCACGGACGGCGGCGACGCGCTCTCCCACGTCCTCCGGGACCCCACCCTCCTCGTCTCCGCGCTCTTCGACGCACCGCTGAAGCCGCTGCTGCTGCTCTGGATCTTCGGCACCCTGTTCCTTCTCCCGCTCCGCTCGGCGACGGTGCTCTGCGCCCTGCCGCTGCTCGCGGAGCGGGTGCTGTCCAGCAACCCGAACCACTGGTCGATCGCCCGGCACTACGACGCGTTCCTCTGGCCGATCCTGCTGGTGGCGGCGCTGGAGGTGCTGGGCCGCCACCACGGCCACGCGCTGACCCGCCGGCTCGGTGTGGCGGCGGCGGCCGTGACGGTCGTGGCGGCGCTGCCGCTGGGCGCGGCGAACCTGTTCGTCCCCGCCTACTGGCAGCCCAAGCCCAGCGAGGCGGCGCTGCTCCGGGGCGCCGGGCAGATCCCGGACGGCGCCACGGTCGAGGCCGACAACCAGGCCGCGCCGCGGCTCTCCGCCCGGACCGACGTCGTCCTGGTGGACGAGAAGCCGCGCGGCCGCGAGTACGTGCTGATCCGCTCCGACAAGCGGGCGTTCCCCTTCAAGACGGACCGCGAGCAGGCGGCCCGGATCGAGCTGCTGCTGGCGCACGGCTACCGGCAGATCTGGTCCGAGGGCGGCGTCGTGCTGCTGCACCGGGAGGGCTCCGAGCCGGTCCCCGGCGAGGAGGTTCCCGGCCCGGACAGCACCCCGTACCAGGACGAGGTGCCGTCCGACGTCGGCCACAACCTCTTCCGGGGCTGACCGGCGCGCCACCTGCCCGCCGGCCCCGCCGGACGAGCGCCCGCCCCGACCACGCGGGCCCCTCGGACCTAGCCCCTCGGACCAACTAGTGGTCGGACGGCTCGTACGGGAGCAGTTCGGCGCGCTTCGGGGGCCGGCCGTCACCGGACGAGCGGCCGGTGAGGCGGCGGCCGAGCCAGGGGCCGAGGTGGGTACGGGCCCAGCGGGCGTCGGCGGCCAGCTTCTCGGAGCGGCCGCGCGGCGCGGCGGCCGGCAGCGGGGCGCGCCAGTCGAAGGAGGCGGGCCGGCCGAGCGACTCCAGTACGGCCTCGGCGACCCTGCGGTGGCCCTCGGGCGAGAGGTGGAGGCGGTCCTCGGCCCAGAGCCGGCGGTCGTCGAAGCAGGGCGCGGAGAACAGGTCGACCACCGCGATGCCCGGATCCTGGCCGAGCTCGTGCACGAAGGCCTTCATCCGCAGGATCGCCGGGAGCAGCCGGGCACTGCCGGCCATCCTGCGGGTGGGGTCGGTACTGGTGAACATCACCACGGTGGCGCCGGTGGCGCGCAACGCGGCCGCTGAGCGGCCGAGCAACTCCTCGACCCGGGCGATGTCGCAGCGCGGGCGCAGCACGTCGTTGAGGCCGCCGGCCAGGGTGACCAGTTCGGCGCCCATCGCGGTGGCGGCGGGAACCTGCTCGTCGTGGATCTGTCCGATGAGCTTGCCCCGGACGGCGAGGTTGGCGTACCGGAAGGCGCCGGCGGGCTGCTCGGCGGCGAGGCGGTCGGCGACCCGGTCGGCCCAGCCGCGGTACTGGCCGTCGGGGAGCAGCTCGTCGCACATGCCCTCGGTGAAGGAGTCCCCGACGGCGACGTAGCCGGCGTATCCGGTCCGACCGGTCCGGCCACCGGGAGCGGCGTGAGCGGGCTCTCCGGTGGGCGTGGTGGGCACGCTGGGCGCGCTCTTCTCCGCTGTGTTCTCCATAGCCCGACGATCGTACGCGCAGGGCCCCGGCGTGCGACGGCGGGGCTCGTCCGCTTCCGGCCCGGACGGGTTCGCGTCGGCACGACCGCATCGAGGGGACCGCAGCAGCACACCGCATCAACGCGACCGCTCATCGACCACCGATCACCCGTTTATCGGTGCCCGGCACTGTGATGCGACCTCACCGCCCGCTCCCCGGGCCCCGGCCACGGCCCCGGGCAGCCCGGAGGCAGGAGCGTGCGGTGCGCGCGTGCGCGGCGTTCGAGCCGTCGGCGCGGGGCCACGACCGGCGACGGGGGTGCCGGTCGTGGCCCGGGCCACGACCCGGGCCTCGCCCGGCCGCCACCGGTCCGGCCCGGCCGGGTCCGACCCCGCGCACCGCGCACCGCGCACCGCGCACCGCGTCCGTCAGACCGCCGGCGGCTCGAACAGCGTCCTCATGGTGAACGCCTCCGGGGTCGGCCCCTCCGCCCGCAGCAGGGTGAGCTTCTGCTGGGCCTCCTGCGGAGTGGGGCGGTGACCCACCGGCACCCACCAGAGGACGGTCATCGCCTCGGTGGGGCGGGCGAACCACTCGCGGCGGCGTCGCATGACCGCCCGGTGTTCGGGGTGGTAGACGTAGGCGCCGAGCGCCTTGGGGTCCCGCCAGACGGAGAGGTTGACCAGCAGCCACTCGTCGTCGAAGATCCGGAATCCGGTGGCGTAGCCGCCGTCCTCCTTGAGGCGCCAGACGAAGCCGTCGGCGTCGTCGGCCAGGGCGTTGACCCGTCCGAGGGCGGCGACGAAGCCCGCGAGCAGCGGACTGTCGACGGGTTCGAGCATCCGCGAGATGTTCACCTGGGCGAGTTCGTAGGACGTCACCCGCTGAACGCTAACCCGCCGCCGCCACCGTGTCCGCGGCCGTCCCACGCCCGGCCTCCGTCACGGCGCGCCCGGCCTCGGCCCCGTGCGATCCCTGTGCCCCGTACGGTCCCTGCGCCCCGTGCGGTTCCTCCGTCCCGAACCCGCCCGTGGTGCCGGTGACCCAGTGCGCCCGCACCGCGTCCGTCGGCCGCTGCTCGCCGAGGGCGCCGAGGCCCCAGACCCCCAGCGCGTCGACCACCTGACGGAGCGTCGCGCCGCGCTCGGTGAGCTCGTACACGGTGGCGTTGGCGGGCCGTTCGAGCCGGCGGCGCAGGACCAGGCCCTCGCCCTCCAGCTGCTTGAGCCGCGCGGCGAGGATGTCGGTGGAGACGCCGGGCAGGTCGGCGTGCAGGTCCGTGTAGCGGCGCGGGCCGGCCAGGAGTTCACGGACGATCAGGAGGCTCCAGCGCTCCCCCACCGCGTCCAGGGCGCGGGCGACGGCGCAGTACTGGTCGTAGCTTCGGCGTGACATGTGGATCAGCATAGCCAAAAGGTTGGACTTTCCAAGTGCTTACTTGGTAGAACAAAGTAACCATGAACCATGCGGGGTGACGGTCGGGAGGCCGCAGATGGAGTTTCGGCAGTCCAGCAAGCTGACGGACGTGTGTTACGAGATCCGGGGCCCGGTGGTCGACCGGGCCAACGCCCTGGAGGAGGCCGGGCACAGCGTGCTCCGGCTGAACACCGGGAACCCGGCGACGTTCGGCTTCGAGGCGCCGGAAGAGATCATCCAGGACATCATCCGCAACCTGCCCAACGCGCACGGTTACAGCGACTCCCGCGGCATCCTGCCCGCCCGCCGCGCCGTCGTGCAGTACTACCAGCAGCGCGGCGTCAACGGGGTCACCGTCAACGACGTCTACCTCGGCAACGGCGTCTCCGAGCTGATCCAGATGGCCGTCACGGCGCTGGTGGACGACGGCGACGAGGTGCTCGTCCCGATGCCGGACTACCCGCTCTGGACGGCCGTGGTCCGGCTGGCCGGCGGCAAGGCGGTGCACTACGCCTGCGACGAGGAGGCGGAGTGGTACCCCGACCTCGACGACATCGCGGCGAAGATCACCGCCCGCACCAAGGCCATCGTGGTCATCAACCCGAACAACCCGACCGGCGCGGTCTATCCGAAGGAGCTGCTGGAGGGCATCCTCGAACTCGCCCGCCGGCACCACCTGATGGTCCTCGCGGACGAGATCTACGACAAGATCCTCTACGACGGCACCGAGCACCACTGCCTGGCCGCCCTCGCCGACGACGTGCTCACCCTCACCTTCAACGGCCTCTCCAAGTCCTACCGGGTGGCGGGCTTCCGCAGCGGCTGGCTGGTGGTCTCCGGGCCCAAGCAGCTCGCCGCCGACTACCTGGAGGGGCTGACCATGCTCTCCGGCATGCGGCTCTGCCCCAACGTCCCGGCCCAGTACGCCGTGCAGGCCGCACTCGGCGGCCACCAGTCCATCAACGACCTCGTCCTGCCCGGCGGCCGGCTCACCGAGCAGCGCGACGTCGCCCACAAGGCGCTGAACGAGATCCCCGGCGTCAGCTGCGTCAAGCCCAAGGGCGCGCTGTACGCGTTCGCCAAGCTCGACCCCGCCGTGCACAAGATCGTCGACGACGAGCAGTTCGTGCTGGACCTGCTGCTGCGCGAGAAGATCCACGTCGTCCAGGGCACCGGCTTCAACTGGCCCCGCCCGGACCACTTCCGCTTCGTCACCCTCCCCCGCGCCGACGACCTGGAGACGGCGATCAACCGCATCGGCCGCTTCCTCACCACCTACCGCCAGGTCTGACACCCCGCCGCGGGGCCCCGGATGCACCCCTGGGCCCCGGGCGGCACCCCGGAGGCCGCGCCGGCGCGCGCGCTGATCTCCAAGGCGCTGGAGCGCAAGGACGAACCCCCGGCCGTCCTGGAGGAGTACGCCGTCCTGGAGGAGTACTACGGCCCGTCCTACGGGGGCGACCCCTACGGCTCGTAGGCTTGGCGCCCATGACCGTCCTCCGCTCCGCCGCCCTGTTCGCCCTCGCCGCGCTCGCCGAGATCGGCGGCTGCTGGCTGGTCTGGCAGAGCGTGCGCGAGTCCCGGCCGTGGTGGCTGGCCGGGCTCGGGGTGGTGCTGCTCGGCGGGTACGGCTTCGTCGCCGCGCTCCAGCCGGACAGCCACTTCGGCCGGGTGCTGGCCGCGTACGGAGGCGTCTTCGTGGCCGGCTCGCTGCTCTGGGGCGTGGTGGTGGACGGGTTCCGGCCCACCCGCTACGACGTGGCCGGGGCGCTGATCTGCCTGGCCGGGGTAGCCGTGATCATGTACGGACCCCGGCGCTGAAGGACTGACCGACCGGCTCCGCACCCGTCCGGCCGTCCGGGTGCCGGGACACTGGACACCCGGACGGCCGCCCCGCCGCAGGCCTCCGCGCGCTACCTGACGCCGGCCGCCGCACAGGCGTCCGCGTACTGCGGGGTGCAGATCTCGGTCGCCTTGTAGAGGCCGCCGCCGACCACCGTCGCCTGCACCTTCGCCTTGGTCACCACGATCGGGGTGAGCAGCAGCGAGGGAATGCGCAGCCCGCCGCTGTCGACGACCGCGCTGACCGACGAGCTGATGTCCATCCCCTTCAGCAGCTGAACGGCGATGCTGCCCGCGGCGTCCGTCTCGGGCTTGTATGGCTTGTAGATGGTGAAGGCCTGCTCGCCCGAGAGCACCCGGCGCACCGCGTCCAGCGAGGCGTCCTGCCCGCCGACCGGGACGTTCCTGATCCCGGCCGCCTTCAGCGTCTCGATGATGGAGGCCGCCATGCCGTCGTTGGCGGCGTACACGGCCTGGAAGCCGTCCTTGCCGAGGGTGCGGATGGCCTCGTTCATCTTCGCCGTGGCCACCTCCGGCTTCCACTCGCCGGACTGCTCGTAGACGATCTTCTTGACCTTCTCGTCGAGCGCCCGGTGCGCGCCGGTCTTGAACATCGCGGCATTGGGGTCGGACTCGGCGCCGTTGATCATCACGACCGAGGCGGAGGAGGCCTTCGGGCCGAGCGCCTCCAGCAGGGCCTGGCCCTGGATCTCGCCGGTGCGCTGGTTGTCGAAGGAGACGTACGCGGCGACCTTGCCCTCGGCCAGCCGGTCGTAGGCGATGACCTTCGCCCCCTTCGCGGCGGCGGCCTCGACCCAGGGCGCGGTGACCTTGGCGTTCACCGGGTCGAGCAGGATGACCTTGACGCCCTTGGCCAGCAGGTCGTCGAACTGCTGCTTCTGGGCGGCCTCGTTGCCGTCCGCATTGGCGTAGTCGACGACGCAGCCGGTGCAGAGCGATCCCACCGTGGACTCGATCAGCGGCTTGTCGAAGGCCTCGTACCGGGTGGAGGACGCCTTTTCGGGCAGCAGCAGACCGACGGTCGTGCTCGCCACGCCGTCCGTACGGGGCCCTGCGTCGCTCCCGCCGCAGGCCGCGAGGGTGAGGGCCAGCGACACGGCTGCCGTGCCCGCGGCGACGCAGCGGGTCGTTCTGGCCGCGCGCCGGGTCGTTCTCTTCATGGTGGGGATTGCCTCCTGACTGCGCCGCGGCGTTGCGGCAGAGGACGGAGTCAATCCGCACCCGAGGCCCACGTCAATAACTGAAGGGACAACTCGTTACCGGGCTGCTCGATTCGTTATGAAGTGAAGACTTTGCGGACATCGCTGCACGACAGCCATGACACCACCACGTACCGGCGTCAATTCTTCAACGAGAAAGGGGCATCGGAGAGGATCCGGCGGACGGCGACGGGGTGGGCGGGCCCGGGCCGGGCGGCCGTAGGGTGGGCGGCGACCGCGCTGCCGCTTGCGAAGGACGGGACGACCATGGCGAAACCACCCGAGATCGGCGCCCCGGCACCCGGGTTCACCCTGCCCGGGCTGCTGCTGGACGAGGAGAGCGGGACCGCGGAGCGCCGGGAGTACCGGCTCGCCGAGGCGAAGGGCAGCCCGCTGGTGCTGGTCTTCTACCCGGGCGACGACACCCCCGTCTGCACGAAGCAGCTCTGCTCGTACAGCTCCGACCTGGACCGGTTCCGCGGGCTCGGCGCCACCGTGTGGGGCATCAGCCCCCAGGGGCTGGACAGCCACGAGCAGTTCGCCCGCAAGCACCGTCTGGGCTTCCCGCTGCTCGCCGACCCGGAGCGGACCGTCGTCCGCGCGTACGGCATCGCGGTGCCCGGGCTCGGGCTGCGCCGGTCGGTGTTCGTCCTGGACTCCGACGGCACGGTGCGGTGGAAGCACGTCGCGCTGGCCGGGCTGACCTTCCAGCACAGCGACACCCTGGCGGAGCAGCTGGCCGCCCTCTGACGACGCGCGACGGCCCGGCCGGGAGCTTGGGTTCGGTCCCGGCCGGGCCGTCGTCGGAGCAGGGGCGCGCCGGAAGGCGTGATCCGGCGAGCGCCGGCGCACGGGAGCGCCGACGCGCCTACCGGGCGCGGTCCGTCACCAGCCCCAGCCGCCGCCCTCGCCGTCGTCGTCCGTCTTGCCGTCCCAGCCCTCGCCGACCTTGCGCAGGATCGTGTAGTGGTCGACCTGCGTGCCGTCCTCGGCCAGTGCGGTGACCTTCATGGACGACTTCTGGCCCAGGTGGGCCGGGGTGACGTCGACCTTGATGAAGGAGTAGCCGGTGTAGCGGACCCGCGACCACTCGACCGTCTCGGTGACCTTCACGCCGCCCTTGGCGAAGTGGTAGGTCTCCACCGAGTCGAGGCGCTGCTCGTGGCCCTCGTAGGTGTCCGGGGCGTCGAAGCGGTACAGGCTCCGGCCGGCCGCGCCCGCCGTCACGTAGACGACGCCGTCGGTGGCGGGCTCGATGGTGGCGCCGCTCGGCACCGCCTTGGAGACCTTGTTGCCCAGGATCGCGTCGGTGCGCTCGTAGACGTGGTTGTGGCCGTTGATGACCAGGTCGACCCGGTACTTCTCGAACAGCGGCACCCACGCCTCGCGGACACCGCCCTCGGAGGCGTGCTGGTGGGTGGTGGAGAAGGCGCAGTGGTGGAAGAAGACCACGATGAAGTCGATGGTCTCGTCGTTGCGCAGGTCCTTGAGGGTGCGCTGCAGCCACGAGGTCTGCTTGCCCGCCGAGATCCCCAGGTTGACCGGGATCTCGTAGGAGACGTCGTTGGCGTCCAGCGAGATGACGCCGACGTTCTTGTAGCGGAAGGAGTAGACGCCGGGGACGGTCCGCGGGTCCGGGCCGTTGTCCGGCAGGTAGAACCGGGTGTTCTCGCCGCCGTAGCCGTTGTGCGAGTACCAGGCCTCCATGTCGTGGTTGCCGTAGGAGACCATCCACGGCACCTTCGACGCGACCGTCTCGGTCTGCACCAGGAAGTCGTCCCAGGTGCGGGCGTTGTAGACCGACTTGTCGGGGTCGGTGCCGGAGCCGGCCGGGTCGGCGTAGCAGATGTCGCCGGCGTGCAGGTGGAAGGCCGGGTTCTGGGCCAGGATGATGTGGTCGTTGCCGGCCGCGTGCGCGCTGACGCCCTGGTCGCCGAAGGCGGTGAAGGTGAACGGCTCGTACACCTTGCCCCAGCGGTGGTCGCGCGGGGGCGCGGTGCGGAAGGTGTTGAGGGTGGAGATCGCCTGCTGCGAGGCGGGGTCGAAGCCCTGGTGGCCGACACCGTAGTAGTACGTGGTGTCGGGCTGGAGGTCCTCCAGCGCCACGTGCAGGTAGTACTGGTCCACCGGCTGGCTGGTCGGGGTCAGCGCGGGGGTGTGCAGGGCGCGCACCTCGGCCTGGACCTTGTGGCTGAGGTCCCACGGGTGCTTGCCGTAGCGCAGGAACGGCTTCTTCACCGGGGCCGGGACCTGCCAGGAGACCCGGAACTGGGTGTCCGGCTCGGGGCCGAAGGCGAGGTGACGGCCGATCGGGGCGACCAGCGAGCCGTCGACGCCGTCGGTCACACCGCCCGTCAGCAGCTGCGGGGAGGCCGGCGCGGCGGTCGCGGTGCCGCTGCCCAGCGCACCGCCCACGGCCAGCGCGCCGACGGTGACGGCGCCGGTGCGCAGCATCCGGCGGCGGGAGAAACGGGCCCGCAGGTACTCGTGCTGCTCGGCCATGCTCATGCGGTCGGCGAGCTTCGCGGGCACGCCCATGTTGGGGATATCCATGGGCGGGACTCTTCCAGCGGAGCGTGGACCGGACACGGACGTGCGGTGAACGAGCACCGGCGCGCCGGTCAGTCGAACGCCAATGTTCGACCATGCTTCGGCAAAGCCTCGGTGCGCGTGCGGAGCGGACGCGATCATCCGCCCTCCCACCGGCCCTGATGCACCCGCACGTGCCGACCGGTCAGGAGTCACACCGTCAGGCGCCGGACGGACGGTGGCGAGGACGCCCGGACGGCCACGCCGCCGGACGGCCGGACGGTCAGGAGGCCTCGTCCCAGGTGGAGGGGGCGCGGTTGCCGGTGCCGTCGCAGGTGCGGCAGATCTCGTCGCGGTAGGCGTGCTTGGCGCCGGCGGCGTCGACCCGGTAGCGGACGTAGACGCCCGTGCCGTCGCAGAGGAAGCAGTTGCCGCCCCCGCCGCCGACCTCGGTGGTGCCGGTGCCCTGGCAGGTGCGGCAGCTGAGACCGGCGGTGCGGCCGGTGCCCGCGCAGATACGGCAGACCGTGGTCACGTCGTCTTTCCTCCCAAGCCGGGGCGCCCCGGGAAATGGTAGTGCCCCGGCCCGCCGAGCGGACCGCCGAGGAACGTGCCCACGGTCGGCGGACGGCCGTCCGGCGGTCCGGCGGTCCGGCTCCGCGGCCGGGCCGCGGAGATCGGCCTCAGCCGGACAGGCCGTCGCGGACGCGGCGGGAGACGCTGATCTGCTGGAGGTCGAGCAGCCCCGGCGGATCGGCCAGGCCGGGGCCGCCGGCGTGCACCCACTCGGCTATCTCCTCGACCATGTCGTCCGCCAGCACCCAGCCCAGCCAGACCGGACGGCCGCCCGCCGCGCGGCCCTCGCCGGAGGGGCCGACCACGACGACGTTGG
Source organism: Kitasatospora sp. RG8 (assembly GCF_017813315.1). Taxonomy (NCBI): domain Bacteria; kingdom Bacillati; phylum Actinomycetota; class Actinomycetes; order Kitasatosporales; family Streptomycetaceae; genus Kitasatospora; species Kitasatospora sp. RG8. The sequence goes on along the minus strand of NZ_JAGIYX010000018.1, from coordinate 13,360 downwards.
AGTGCGCGCACACGTCCAGGCACTTGACGGCCCGGACCCTGCCCGCCGGGCCGACGGCCTCGCGCAGCCGCTCGTACTGGCCGGCGTGGTCGACGCCCGGGTGCTTCTCCTGGGTGCCGCAGCAGCAGCCCCGGCAGACGGTGACGGTCACCGGGGCGGCGGGCCCCCGCGCGCCGGAGGCCTGCCCGCCGCGCTCACGGTCCCGACGGCTCATCGTGTCTCCCCCTCCTCGTTCGGCAGGGCCCGCCGCCACGCGCGTTCGCGCAGCAGCCGAAGGCCGTTGAGGCCGACGATCACGGTGGAGCCCTCGTGCCCGGCGACGCCGAGCGGCAACGGCAGCGTACCTGCCAGGTCCCAGGCCGCCAGCACGGTGATGAACGCTCCGGCGATCACGAGGTTCTGGACGACCAGCCGGCGGGCCCGCCGGGAGAGCGCCACCACCGCCGGGACGGCGGTCAGTTCGTCGCGCACCACGACCGCGTCGGCGGTCTCCAGCGCGAGGTCCGAGCCGGCCCGGCCCATCGCGATGCCGGTGTGCGCGGCGGCCAGCGCGGGTGCGTCGTTGACGCCGTCGCCGACCATCAGCACCCGGCGTCCGCCGTCGGCGAGCTCGCGGACCGCGGTCAGCTTGTCGTGCGGCAGCAGCCCGCCGCGGACCTCGGTCAGGCCGACCTCCGCGGCGAGACGGTCGGCGGCCCGCTGGTTGTCGCCGGTGAGCAGGACCGGCGGGCGGCCGGTGAGCGCGGCCAGGCCGCGGACGGCGGTGGCGGCCTGCTCGCGCGGGCGGTCGGCGAGGCCGAGCACGCCGACCGGCTCGCCGTCGCGCAGCACCAGGACGGCGGTACGGCCGGCCTCCTCCAGTCCGGTGACGGCGGGGTGCGTCCGGTACGGGCCGGGTGCGCCGACCGCGACCACCGCTCCGCCGACCAGCGCCCGGACGCCGACGCCCGGGGTGGAGGTGAACCCGTCGGCCGCGGGCACCGCGAGGCCGCGCCCGCGTGCGGCGGAGACCACGGCGCGGGCCAGCGGGTGCTCGCTGGGGTGCTCGGCGGCGGCCGCGAGGGCGAGCAGCTCGTCCTCCGTCGGCCGTTCCTCCCCGGGGACGGCCAGCGGGACCACTTCGGTGACCCGGGGCGCTCCCTCGGTGAGGGTGCCGGTCTTGTCGAGGGCGACGGTGTCGGCCTGGCCCAGCCGCTCCATCACCACCGCCGACTTGACCAGCACGCCGTGCCGGCCGGCGTTGGCGATCGCGGAGAGCAGCGGGGGCATGGTGGCCAGCACCACGGCGCACGGCGAGGCGACGATCATGAAGGTCATGGCGCGCAGCAGGGTGGCGGTCAGTTCGGCGCCGAAGGCGAGCGGGACGGCGAAAAGCAGCAGGGTCGCAGTCACCAGGGCCGCGGCGTAGCGCTGTTCGACCTTCTCGATGAAGAGCTGGGTGGGCGCCTTGGTCTCGGACGCCTCCGCGACCAGGGCGACGATCCGGGCGATCACGGTGTCGGCGGCGTCCCGCCCGACCCGGACGCGCAGCGCGCCCGTGCCGTTGAGCGTGCCCGCGTACACCTCGTCCCCGGCGGTCCTGGCGACGGGCAGCGGCTCGCCGGTGATGGTGGCCTGGTCGACGTCGCTCGCACCGTCGAGGACGCGGCCGTCGGCGCCGATCCGCTCGCCGGGGCGGACCAGCACGACGTCGCCGACGGCGAGCCCGGCGGTGGGCACGGTCTCCTCACGGCCGTCGGCACCGATCCGGCAGGCGGTGGCGGGGGCGAGGTCGAGCAGGCCGCGGACGGAGTCGGCGGTGCGGGCGGTGGCGAGTGCCTCCAGGGCGCCACTGGTCGCGAAGATCACGATCAGCAGGGCGCCGTCCAGCACCTGGCCGATCGCGACGGCGCCGATCGCGGCCACCACCATCAGCAGGTCGACGTCGAGGGTCCGCTCGCGCAGTGCCTGCAGCCCGGCCCTGGCCGGCTCCCAGCCGCCGGCCAGGTAGGCCCCGGCGTACAGCGCCCCGGACGCCCAGCCCGGTCCGCCGGCGAGCTGCACGGCGAGGGCGGCCAGGAAGGCGGCCGTGGCGGCGGCCGCCCAGCGCGCCTCGGGCAGGGCCAGGACCCGGGTGCGGCGCGGCTGTGGTGTCGCGGGTGCGGTGGAGGCCGGCGGTCGGGTGAGCACGGTGGCGGACATGGGCGCCACCATACAGGAACATATGAACACACTTTCATTCGTTCATGTGTGCCCATCCCGTCCGGCACCCGCCCCGTAGGATGCCCCCATGGGACACGCAGCCGCCGAGCACACCGTGCCGCAGATGCGCCTGGACGCATCCAACGCGGCCAAGGTGGCGAGCACGCTCCAGGCCCTCGCCACCCCCTCCCGCCTGCTGATACTCGCCCAGCTCCGTGAGGGCCCGCGGGCCGCCACCGAACTCGCCGACGCCGTCGGCATGGAGCAGTCCGCCTGCTCCCACCAGCTCCGCCTGCTCCGCAACCTCGGCCTGGTCGTCGGCGAGCGCCGCGGCCGCTCGGTGGTCTACTCCCTCCACGACGACCACGTCGCCGCCCTGCTCGACCAGGCCGTCTACCACGTCGACCACCTGCGCCTCGGCCTCCCCGACGAGCGCTGAGCGCTGAGCGCCGGACACCGAACGCCGGGCACTGAGCGCTGAGCGCCGGGAGACGAGCGCTCAGCGCCGGACGCCGGGAGACGGCCCGCGAGTACCGGCCTGCGAGTAACGGCCGGTGAGCAGTCGCCCGGGGGATCAGGCTTCCGCCCGGTCCTGCGCCTCCAGGACTTCGTCGCCGTGCCGGTAGCCCCACTCGCCGAGCGCCTCCAGGGCCGGGAGGAGGGTACGGCCGAGCGGGGTGAGCGCGTACTCGACGCGGGGCGGGGTCTCGGCGTAACTGCGGCGCACGACCAGGCCGTTGTACTCCAGGCGGCGGAGCGTCTCGGTGAGGACCTTGGCGCTGATGCCGCCGATCCGGGCCCGCAGTTCGCCGGGGCGTTCGGGGGCGTCGCGCAGCGCCCAGAGCACGACCGAGCTCCAGGTGTTGGCCAGCAGGTCGAAGGCGACCCGCGCCCGGCAGTCCGCCAGGTACGTCTCGCCCGGCACCTCGTCCACCGCTCCCCCTAGCAGGTCCGTCACGCACCGATCGGTAACCACCGCCGTTCCTAGTGTCATCCCGTACCGGCCGAACAGGACTGAGCGAACGGGAGATTCGGATGCGGATCGGCATCATCGGGGCGGGGAACATGGCGCAGGCACTCGGCGGGCAGTGGGCCCGGGCCGGGCACGAGGTGGTGTTCGGCGCCCGGGACGCGGCGCGGGCGGCCACGGCCGCCGGGCAGGCCGGCGCGGGCGCCCGGGCCGTGGCGGGACCGGCGGCGGCCGCGGCGTTCGGCGAGGCGGTGCTGGTCGCCGTGCCGGCCGGCCAGGCGGAGGGCGTCCTGGCGGCGGCGGCCCCGCCCGCCGGGCGGGTGCTGATCGACTGCACCAACCCGGTCGCGTTCCCGCCCCTCGCCCTGACCACGGCGGGCGGGCCGTCGATGGCCGAGCGGATCGCGGCGGCCGCACCGGGCACGCACGTGGTGAAGGCGTTCAACGTCTGTCACGAGAGCGTCTGGCGGCTCACCCCGCCGGTCTTCGACGGCCGCCCGCTGGCCGTTCCCCTGTGCGGGGACGACCCGGACGCGCTCGCCCTGGTCGGCCGGCTGGCCGCCGACCTCGGCGCCGAGCCGGTGCCGGCCGGCGGCCTGGCCGCGGCGCGGCTGCTGGAGGCGACCACCGCGTTCGTGATCGGCCTCTGGTTCGCCGGCCGGGACGCCCGGGCCGTCTTCCCGCCGTTGGCTCACGCGGGCGGCCGGGACTGAGCGGAGGCGGGGTCAGGGGATCTGCCACTGCTGGTACTTGTTGCCGGGGGTGCAGGTGGTCATGGTGACCTGCTTGCCCGCGCCGTTGTCGGTCAGGCAGGTCGACCCCGAGTAGTCCTTGAGGTAGTAGACGCCCGAGGTGCCGGCGCCGACCACCGACCAGTTGTTCAGGAAGCCGAACCCCGACGAGAGCATCACCTTCCGGCTCGACTGGTTCGAGAAGTCGGCCTCCTGGACGAGGGCCGGGCTGCTCAGGTTGCACGGGTAGATCTGGTACCAGCCGCCGGGATCCGGGTCCGAACGCACCCAGCCGTAGGCGGTCGTCCCGCCCATGACGGCCGCGGCGCCCGCTGTCGGGCTGCCGGTGGCCAGGCCGAGCTTCTGGCCGTCGGCCACGTTGACGATGTCGCCCCACTTCGCGCCGCCGCACCCGGCGGGCACGGTCGGTGTCGACGGCTTGGGGGCGGGCTGGTTGGGCGCCGGCTGGTTGGGCGCCTGCGTCGTCGGAGCGGGCACGGGGGCCGGTGGGGCGGGCTGGTTGGCCGTGGATCCACCGCCACCGCCACCGCCGCCACCACCGGCGTTCCCGCCACTGTTGCTGCCGCCCCCGCCGCCACCGCCCGGCTTCGGCGCGGTGCCACCCGACCCACTGGCAGCTCCGCCGGCCGCACCCGCCGACGAGCCCGTGCCGCCCGCCGCGGCGCCGCCGCCGCCGGACTGCGGGGCCGAACCCTGGGACTGGCCGCCGGTGTTCGGTGCGGCGGCGGCCTCGGACTGCGCGGCGGCCGGGGCGCTCGGTGTCGCGTCGGCGCTCGCCGGCGGCGTGGTCGGGGTCTGCGAGGCCGGCGGCGTGGTGGCCGCCGACGGATCGCCGGCCGTGGTGGCCGGGGCCGAGACGGCGGGCTGCGCGCCGGGGGTCTGCGCCTGCGACTGGAACGGGCTCCGGTCGACCAGCAGGGCCGTGGCGGCACCCGTGGTGATGATCACCGGGACGACGACGGGTACCAGGAACCGGCGCCACGACCGGCCCGCACCGGAGTCCGCGGCCGTCCGCGGCCCCACCGTCGCCACCTCGGCCCCGGCGGCGCCGGCCGCCGGGGCCTCGGGAGCGGGGGGAGGCACGGGGCGCACGACCGCGGCGACCGGCGCCGACCGGTCGCCGACCGCGGCCCGTGCCGCGGCCGCCATGGCGGCCGCGTCCGCGAACCGGTCACCGGGCTGTTTGGCCAACGCGCGCGCAACGAACTCCCGCACCGCCGGCGCGAACTCCTCCGGCAGCTCCGGAGCGGGTTGCTGGACGTGCTTGAGCGCCACCTCGACCACGCTCTCGCCGGTGAACGGCGGCAGGCCGGTGAGCAGTTCGTAGCAGACCACGCCGAGCGAGTAGAGGTCCGAGGCCGGTGTGACGCCCCCGCCCCCGGCCTGCTCGGGCGCCATGTACAGCGCGGTGCCGATCACCACGTTGGTCGCCGTGAGCGTGGTGCTCACCAGCGCCCGCGCGATGCCGAAGTCCGTCACCGTCACCCGGCCGTCGGCCCCGAGCATCAGGTTGGAGGGCTTGACGTCCCGGTGCACGATCTCCTGCTGGTGCGCGGCGTGCAGGGCGTCGAGCGCCGTGGCGAGCATCCCCAGGACCTGCTCGGCGGGCATCGCCCCGTCCTCGGCGAGGACCTTGTCCAGCGGCCGCCCCTCGACCAGCTCCATGACGATGTAGGCGATCCGCTCGCCCTCCGCGTCGTTCTCGCCGTAGTCGTGGACGTCCACGATGCCCGGGTGGCTGATCGCCGCGAGCAGTTGGGCCTCGCGCCGGAACCGTCTCGCGAACGTCCCCTCCTCCAGCAGCCCCGCGTGCAGGATCTTCACTGCAACCTGCCGTTCCAGCACCCGGTCGTCGGCGCGCCAGACGGCGCCCATGCCCCCGCCGCCGATCCGCTCGGTCAGCGTGTAGCGACCTCCGAGTACGGTCCCCCGCCCAGTCATGCCCCGCCCTTTCCCGGTATCCCGCCCCAACGGGTCGTCAACAACCATGTGCATGCCGCCATCAGTCTCCCCCGTCCGTCACCGCGCCGGTTCCGGCGGCCCCGGCTCGGGCCGCAGCGAGCGCCAGATGCTCTCGGGCAGGATCCGCGCGGCCTCGGCCAGGTCCAGGTCGTAGGTGTCGGACAGCCAGCGGCGGGCCGCCTCCGCGACCGGCCCCATGACCAGGACCTCGACCATCGGCCCGGGCACGGGCGCGATCTCGCCCCGCTCCATCCGGGGCCGCATCCAGGCGCCGATGACCGCCATCCGGGCCGCCTTGGCGGCCCGGATCTGCTCCGCCCGGGCGGCCAGGTAGCCGGAGTAGGCGGAGGCGTGGAGGAAGAGGGCGGCGTCGCGGTGCTCCTGCGTGAAGCGCAGGTAGGCCAGGACGAGCGCCCGCACCCCGGTGCGCGCGGTGCGGCTGCGCTCCAGCGCGGCGGTCATCTCGTCGAACAGCCGCTCCAGGCACCGGATGTAGAGCGCGGCGGCGAGACCGTCGAAGCTCCCGAAGTGGTGGTAGAGACTGCCCAGGCTGACCTTGCTCGCCGTGGTGACGGCGGTGACGGTGAACCCCTCCTGGCCCGACTCCGCGTACACGCGCAGCGCGGTGCTCAGGAGCAGCTCGACGGTCGCCTCGCCCCGCTGCTGCTTGGGGGACATCCCCGGTCCTCCGCTCGACCCCCGGGCGGCCCCCGACACGGACTCGGCCGCCAACTCGGCAAGCATAGGGCAGGGTTGGAGAACTTCTCTAGAAAGAAGCTCTACTTTCGCGAGCGCTCCGGCGCTCGGCGCCCGCCCGCTACGCCGTCGCGGCGGCGGCCGCGCGGCCCGCCGTACGACCGGAGAAGAGGCAGCCGCCGAGGAACGTCCCCTCCAGGGAGCGGTAGCCGTGGACGCCGCCGCCGCCGAAGCCGGCCGCCTCGCCGGCCGCGTACACGCCGTCCAGCACCTCGCCGCCGGGGCGCAGCACCCGGGCGGAGAGGTCGGTCTCCAGCCCGCCGAGCGACTTGCGGGTCAGGATGCCGAGCCGGACGGCGATCAGCGGGGCGGCGGCCGGGTCGAGGAGGCGGTGCGGGGCTGCGGTGCGGATCAGCTTGTCGCCGAGGTACCGGCGGGCGCCGTGGATGGCGGTGACCTGGAGGTCCTTGGCGAACGGGTTGGCGAGCTGGCGGTCCCGGGCCTCGACGGTGCGGCGCAGTTCGTCGGGGTCGATCAGCGCCTCGCGGGTCCTGGCGTTCATGCCGCGGGCGAGGTCGGCCAGGTTGCCGGCGACCACGAAGTCGGGGCCGTGCCGCAGGTGGGCCCGGACCGGGCCGGGGGCGCCGGGCAGGGCGCGGCCGAGGACGCCGCGCAGGGAGCGCCCGGTGAGGTCGGGGTTCTGCTCGGAGCCGGAGAGGGTGAACTCCTTCTCGATGATCTTCTGGCTGAGCACGAACCAGGTGTGGTCGTACCCGGTGGTGCGGAGGTGTTCGAGCGTGCCGAGGGTGTCGAAGCCGGGGAAGAGCGGGACGGGCAGCCGGCGCCCGCGCGCGTCGAGCCAGAGGGAGGAGGGGCCGGGCAGGATGCGGATGCCGTGCCGGGCCCAGATCGGGTCCCAGTTCTCGATGCCCTCGGTGTAGTGCCACATCCGGTCGCCGTTGATCAGGTTGCCGCCGGCCTCGCCGGTGATGCCGAGCATCAGCCCGTCGACGTGCGCGGGGACGCCGGAGAGCATCCGCTCGGGCGGGGTGCCGAGCCGGGCGGGCCAGGCCTTGCGGACCAGGTCGTGGTTGCCGCCGATGCCGCCGGAGGTGACGATCACGGCCTGGGCGCGCAGCTCGAAGTGGCCGGCCACCTCGCGCGAACTGGCCTCGCCGCGGGCGGCCGCACTGGGCACCAGCACCTCCCCGCTCACCGTGTCCGTCACCCCGGCGTTGGCGCCGAGTCCGGTGACCCGGTGGCGGAACCGCAGGTCGACCAGCCCGCGGGCGGCCGCGTCCCGGACCCGCCGGACGAAGGGTTCGAGCAGGCCGGGCCCGGTACCCCAGGTGATGTGGAAGCGGGGCACGGAGTTGCCGGGCCCGTCGGCGAGGAGCCCGCCGCGCTCGGCCCAGCCCACGACGGGGAAGAACCGCACGCCCATCCCGTGCAGCCAGGCCCGCTTCTCGCCGGCCGCGAAGTCGACGTACGCCTCGGCCCAGCGGCGCGGCCAGGCGTCCTCGGGGCGGTCGAAGCCGGCGGTGCCGAGCCAGTCCTGCCGGGCGAGCGCGTGCGAGTCGCGGATCCGCATCCGGCGCTGCTCGGGCGAGTCGACGAAGAAGAGGCCGCCGAAGGACCAGTGCGCCTGCCCGCCGAAGGAGGCCGCGGGCTCCTGGTCGAGCAGGATCACCTTCCTTCCGGCGTCGGCGAGTTCGGCGGTGGCGGCGAGCCCGGCCAGTCCGGCTCCGATGACGATGACGTCGGCGTCCAGGGCCATGCGGGGTCCTCCATCGGTGCTCCGGCGGTGCGCGCGTGCGCCCGATACTGCGGCCTGCGACGGGACGCGTCAACCGGCCGGTAACAACGGGCGGCGACGGCAGTTCGATGACGAGCAGCAGCGTGAATTCCGCTCCGGGGCGTTTCGGAAATACCTTCGATACGCGATGGAGCGTAATTCCGAAATACTTCTGACGGTTTTTCGGAAACTTCCCCGCAATGCATGGACGAACGCGAAACCTGACAGTAACTTACTTGTGAGTAGTAGCTGTGGCCGCGGCTCGCACGACCCCCCACCCACCGTCGTTTCTCTCCCCCAGGAGGAACCGTGCTCCGCCCTGCCCGGAAGCTCCGCACCACCCCCACGTCCGGCTCCGCCGCGCCGAAGGCCCGGAAGTCCGCCCTGCTCGGCGCCGCCGCACTGGGCGCCGCGCTCGCCCTGACCTCCACCAGCGCCCAGGCCGCCACCCCGGCGCCCCACCACTACGTGGCGCTCGGCGACTCGTACGCCGCCGGCGCCGGCGTGCCCGGCCAGTCGGCCGGTCTCTGCCTGCGCTCGGACCGCAACTACGGCCACCTGGTGGCCGCCGCGCTCAAGGCCGGCGCCTACACCGACGTCACCTGCGCCGCCGCCAAGGTGAAGGCGATGACGCAGCCCCAGTACGACGCCTTCCTCCGGGTCAACGACCCCCAGCTGGACGCCGTCACCGCCGACACCGACCTGGTGACCCTCGGCATCGGCGGCAACGACCTCGGCGCCACCGACCTCGGGCTCGGCGACCTGGTCGGCGTCTGCATCGCCGGTGCGGTGGTCAACCCGCTCGGCACCCCCTGCAAGGACGTCTTCCACCACGGGTACTGGGACTGGTCGACCTGGTCCTGGCAGTACGGCAACGACGACCTGGCGGACCGGACCGCGGCCGCGAAGCCGCAGATCGCCGACACGCTCCAGCGCATCCACGCCAAGGCCCCCAAGGCCCGGGTGCTGCTGGTGGGTTACCCGTCCGTACTGCCCGCCGACGGCTCGAAGTGCTTCCTCCGCCAGCCCGTCACCGCCGGCGACGTCGAGTACATGTACGGCGTCCTCGGCAATCTGAACGCCATGCTGAAGGCCACCGCGGCCGCCAACGGCGCCACCTACGTGGACACCGCCACCCCGACCGCCGGCCACGACGTCTGCTCGGACGACCGCTGGATCGAGGGCGCGCTGCCCGGCGCCCCGGCCGTCCCGTTCCACCCGAACGCCACCGGCGAGAAGGTGATGGCGGACGCGGTGCTCGCCGCCCTGCGCTGACGCACCGCGGGAAAGCCCCGAGGGGGCGGTGACCGGACCCCGGTCACCGCCCCCTCGGTCGTGCCGCGGGAACTACGGCTTGATGCGGACCACCTGCGGGTCGTGGTCGCTAGCCTGCACGGCGAACTCGCTGTTGATGTGCACCACGTCGTACTTGGCGTACCCGACCTCGGGGCTCACCAGGACGTGGTCCAGCACCTGCGAGTTGCCCTGGTAGACGTAGGAGTACTGCTCCTTCTCGGGCAGCTCGTTCACCAGGTCGCGGAGCACGCCGTCCTTGGTGAGCGCGGCCAGCGCGGGCGAGAACTGGTAGTCGTTGAAGTCGCCGAGCGAGACCACCTTGGCCTCCTTGTCGGCGGCCAGCAGCTTGGCGACGAAGGCCTGCTCGACGGTGGCCTGCTTGACCCGCTGCACCTCGGAGCTGCGGGCCGGGGCCTGGAAGCGGCTGTCGATGCCCTGGTCGCCGCCCTTGCTGTTGAAGTGGTTGGCGATGACGAAGACCTTCTTGCCGCGGAAGGAGAACTGGCCGACCAGCGGCTTGCGGCTGTTGACCCAGGCCTCGTCCGCGGGGTCGATCCGGCCGGGCGAGGCGGTCAGCGCGGTGGCCGCGCCGGTGCCGGCCACGTCCACCGCGGAGGTGGCGGAGCCGCCGGGGATGTCGGTGAAGGAGACCCGCTGCGGGTTGAAGAGGAAGACCTGGCGGATGTTGCCGCCCGGCTCGCCGCCGTCCTTGCCGTTCTCCGGGTCGATCGAGCGCCACTCGTACGCCGGGCCGCCGGCCGCCTTGATCGCGGCGATGAACTTGGCCACGGTCTGGCTCGCGTCCACCGTGCCGTCGTTCTTGGAGCCGTTGTTGTCCTGGATCTCCTCCAGGGCGATGACGTCGGGCGAACGCAGGTTGGTGACCACGGCCTGGGCCAGGTCGGCGAACTTGGCGTCCGGGTTGCCGGGGGCCAGGTTCTCCACGTTGTAGGTGGCGACGGTGAGTTCGCGCTCGCCGGCCGGGGCCGTCACCTCGCGCTGGAGGTGGTTGTCCCGGAGCGCGCCGAGGGTGCCGGCGACCAGGGTGTAGCCGCCGAACTGGTTGTAGTCCAGCGGGCCGCTGGTGGTGCCGGCCAGCTCGTCGCCGACGTTGGCGACCGGGAACGGCTGCTGGGAGACGGGCGCCTGCTGCTGCACCATCAGGCGGCCGACGTTGGGCTCGGCGTACGACTCGTAGAGCACGCCGCCGCGCTTGCTCTTCTGGTCCTGCTTGTCGGCGGCGACCCAGAGCTCGTTGTACTTGTCGGTCGCCTGGACCACCCGGACGTCCTTGACCTCGACGAGCATGCCCTCCAGCGACTCGTAGAAGTCGAGGGCGTACTTCTCCGGGTTCAGGGCGACGCCGTTGACGGTGCCGTCGGCACCGGCCGCCGGGCTGTAGGTGCCGGGGATGTTGCGGGTGTCCACGACGACCGGCGCCGGCAGCGGGTTGCCGGAGGAGACCACGGTGACGGCCGGGCCGCTCAGCTGGGTGAGCGACTGCGAGCCGCCGCCGAAGTTCGGGTAGTACTCCGTCACCTTGCCGCTCACCAGGACCGAGTCGCCGACCTTGACGGTCGGGGCGGCGCTGCCGGTGTAGACGAAGACGCCCTCGCTGGTGGCCGGGTCGGCGTCCGGGTTCGGGTCCTGGATCCAGAAGCCCTTGGAGCCGTAGCCGCGCACGCCGGTGACGATGCCCGGCACGCCGGCGACGGTCTTGCCCGTCTGCGGGGATATCCGGGTGGTGCCCTGGATGTCGTGGATGCGCAGCGGCCCGGGCTCGGTCGGACCCGCCGGGGCCGCGTCGGCCGAGGGCGCGGCCACGGCGGCCGGGAGCGGGACGAGCACCAGCGAGGCGGCCAGGCCGGCCGGCACGAGGGTGGCACGGAGCAGCGCGCGGCGCGAGCGGGGGCGGGGAGCGGGGGACGTGGTCACCTGGGCGGGACTCCTTGGTCTGCCGTGGCGCGCGGCGGCACGGCAACGGGGGCGGCACGTTCGCCCGGCGGACGTGGGGCCGCCGGGCCGTGAGGGTGGGTCGGAGGTACGCCGAGCAGGCGCACATCGCGCACTACCCGCGTAGAGAGCAGACGGGAGCCGGCAACCGCCCCCCGCAGCGCTCTCAAGATACGCGCGTAGAAAATGACGCGACAAGACCCCGGCGGTGAACAATCGCCGCCATGGACCGTGCTGACGGTCACACAGTGGCGGGCCCGCCGGCCGGGGAATCCCCTGACCGGCGAGCCCGCCGTACTGAACCCCGCTACCGGACCGACGCCGTCCGACCCCCGTTTACCAGCCGCCGGAGCCGATCTCGGTGCGGGAGCTCAGGCCATTGCCGGTGCCCTTGTAGAGGTAGAGCTTCCCGGTCTGCCCCGGGTCGGAGTCCACCGCCGCCAGGTCACCGATGCCGTCACCCGTGAAGTCCGCGCCCGCGTAGTCGGAGATCCCGTTCCAGCCACCCGTGCCGATCTCCACCCGGCTCCCCAGGCCGTTCCCCGTCCCCGGGTACAGCCAGAGCTTGCCGGTCGACTTCTCGGTCGCGACGATGTCGTCCCGGCCGTCCTTGTTCATGTCACCGGGGCTGACGATCTTGTTCATCCCGTTCCAGCCACCGGAGCCGATCTCCACCCGCTTGCCCAGGGCGCCGCCGAGGCCGGGGTAGAGGAAGAGCTTGCCGGTCGAGTTCTCGCTCGCCACGACATCGGCCACGCCGTCACCGGTGAAGTCGCCCACCGCGGTGTTGTTCATGCCGTTCCAGCCGCCGCTGCCGATCTCGATCCGGCCCTCGACGCCGTGGCCGTTGCCCGGGTACACCCAGAGCTTGCCGGTCGACTTCTCGGTCGCCACGATGTCGTCCCCGCCGTCACCGTTCAGGTCACCGACCGCCAGGTTGCCCATCCCGTTCCAGCCACCGTTGCCGATCATCACCCGGCCGCCCAGCGCCCCCGTACCGGTCCCCGGGTAGGAGAACAGCTTGCCGGTCGACACCTCGACCGCCACCAGGTCCTTCTTGCCGTCGCCGTTGAAGTCACCCGCCGTCAGGTTCGTCATCCCCGGGTCGGCCGGCCCCGCCGGGTACGGGTCCGCGTGGTCGGTCGACAGTCCGGTGCCGGGGCTGCACGTCCAGGCGCCGGCCCCCTGGTCGGCGAGGATCTTCTCGGCGACCAGGATCTGTTCCTTCTTGGTCGCCTGGTGCGGATAGGCCGCGTACTGGGTGCCGCCGTAGTGCCGCCAGTTGTACTCGGAAATCTGCAGGCCGCCGTAGTAGCCGTTCCCGGTGTTGATGGACCAGTTGCCGCTGCTCTCGCAGGCGGCCACCTTGTCCCAGGTGCTGACCGACGCGGCGCCGGCCGTCCCGGCGAGGCAGAGCGGTGCGACGCTCAGCGCGAGGACGGTCAGGCTCCTGCGCAGACGGGTCTGTGCGGACATGGGTGTTCTCCCCCTGGATTCGGTGCGGACCGATGTGGATTCGGGACTGCGTCGTCGTGCTTCGCGGCTCACCAGCCGCCGGAGCCGATCTCGGTGCGGGAGCTCAGACCGCTGCCGGTGCCCTTGTAGAGGTAGAGCTTCCCGGTCTCGCCCGGATCGGAGTCCACCGCCGCCAGGTCACCGATGCCGTCACCCGTGAAGTCCGCACCCGCGTAGTCCGAGATCCCGTTCCAGCCACCCGTGCCGATCTCCACCCGGCTCCCCAGACCGCTCCCCGTC